>JBEBKE010000001.1:0-73841 GCA_040079555.1 Sphingorhabdus sp.
TTTCTCTAGACTAGGTCTGAATATGGACCGTCAACATTACCGGAGTTTCCCAATGGGTATATTTTCCCGAACCCGCGATATCATCGCTGCCAACGTCACAGACTTGCTGGATAAGTCGCAAGACCCGGCAAAAATGATCCGCATGATCATCATGGAAATGGAAGAGACTTTGGTCGAAGTCCGCGCGTCTGCCGCGCGCACAATTGCGGATAAGAAAGAGTTGCAACGGCATATCGGAAAGCTTGACCATTTGGAGGCCGACTGGACCGAGAAAGCGCAACTGGCTTTGTCCAAGGATCGCGATGATCTGGCCAAAGCCGCGTTGGTCGAGAAAAAGAAAGCCACTGACATGGCGGTCCAGCTGCGCGCCGAAGTCGAAGTGCTCGACGATGCGCTGCGCGCGTCGGAGCAAGACATCCACAAGCTGCAGAAAAAACTGACCGATGCTCGCGCTCGTCAGAATGCGTTGATGACGCGTCTGGAAAGCGCGGAAAATCAGGTCAAGCTGCGCACGATGTACAACGGCGATAAAGTCCGCAACGCCTTTAGCCGCTTTGACGAGCTGGAACGCCAAGTCGACGAAGCACAAGGCTATGCTGACGCACTCGCCATTGGTGCAGATAAGCCGCGCACTTTGGGTGACGAAATCGACGCGCTGAGTTCTGTCGACGAAATCGACGAAGAGCTAGCGGCCATGAAAAAAGCAATGAAGAAGGGTTGAACCAATGGAAGATATCATTGTCCCAATCGTCGTAATTCCCGTAATCTTTCTGGGGCTGCCCTGGTTGATCATGCACTATGTGACGCGCTGGAAAACCGCCGCGACTCTGACGAATGATGATGAGCGGATGCTCGGCGACATTCACGAGCTTGCCCGCCGATTGGAAGACCGTCTGGAAACTGTCGAGCGCCTTGTCGCGGTCGACAACCCAGATTGGAACCCGCGCCGTCTTGATCATGAAAGCGAAGAATACCTGTCCGAAAACATCCGCAAGCTGGAAAGGAGCCGTTGAGATGGCCGGTCCTCACACAAAATTCTACCTCGATAAACAAAACGCCAAATGGAAAGGCGTCTGCGCTGGGATTGCCGACTACACGGGCGTCAATGTCCTTTGGGTCCGGCTGGGCGCGGTGTTCCTAACCCTGATGGGCGGCTTTCCTTGGACGCTGATCGGCTATTGGGGCACCGCATGGTTCGCTGATAAAAAGCCAGTGCATCTGTATGCTGGCGACCATGAAGACCAGAAATTCTGGCAAGGTGTTCGCCAATCCCCAGCCCGGACCACCCGCGACATCCGGTCACGCTTTCGCGAGATCGACCGCCGGTTGGCTGACATCGAGATATTCTACACGAGCAATAACAAACAGCTCGCCGACGAGATTGAAAGCCTGCGCTAAGCGCGCTTTCCAGGGAGAGACAAAATGCACGAGGGTGATATCATCTTGGTCCTGCTTTCGGGTGGGTTGATGGGAATGGCAGTGACGCTGATGATCCAGTGGTATGGACGCCGCAAAGTGAAAGCTGCGATGAAGCAAGAAGGTCTAACGCCGACGCGGCAGACCGAGCTGCTAGTGAACGAAAACGAAGTGATGCGCGGTCAGATGCTGCGGTTGGAGGATCGGCTGTCCGTGATGGAACGCATCGCAACCGACACCAGCCTGAACCTCGGTCGCGAAATTGAACGCCTGCGCTAGTCGCGGCATTTGGGAGGGATTAAGATATGGGACCTGACATGATCATTTGGGTCGTCGGCATCTGCACCGGCGGCTGGCTCATCAACAACTGGATCCGTGCGAAGCATGGCTATGCGCTTGAAGATGAATGGGGCGGGAAAACCGACAAGATCGGGCCTGACGCTGACCGTAAAATCGCTTTGCTGACCAGCGAGAATGAAAATCTTGTCGGTAAAATCGGACATTTAGAAGAACGCCTCTCTGTGCTGGAGCGGATCGCAACTGACCGCGGCACACGGATTGCAGGCGAAATCGAAGCGCTGCGTCGCTAAAGGCATATGGAGGAAATAATGGACGCCGAACATCTAACACTCATTCAAACCGTTGCCCCGATAGTTTTGGGAATCGTCGCCATCGGAGTTACCGGTTGGGTCGTAACGACGTGGATGCGGATCAAAAATGGCTATCCGCTTGATGGCAGTTGGGGACAGGCAATTTATCCTAAAACCGATCAGGAATCGGTCGAGCGGATTAAATTGCTGAGCCAAGAAAATGCGCAACTGCGCGCAGAATTGGGATCGATCAAGGATCGTCTTGTCAGCGTCGAAAAGATCGTTGTCGAAGACTCGCATAGACTGTCTGCTGACATTGAAGCGTTGCGCGGTCCAGCCAACTGAAAACAGGAGCGAAAGCTATGAGCCCATTACTCATCCCCATTTTAGGCATTTGTTGCGGCCTACTCGCAATTTTTGCCGGCGCCATTTTCCGTCCTTGGGTAAAGCTAAAGGAACGGCAGATGGAATTGGATGCCGTCAGCATTGCTGAAAAAGCAGCACAATATGCGGCGGACAAAGGCCGTCTTGAGGAACGTGTTGCGGTGTTGGAGCGCATCGTCACAGACCAAGGCTACAGTCTTGCCAATGAAATAGAGGCGTTGCGCAGCCTGCCCTCGGCTTCTTTACCGATACATGAAAAGGAAGTGTTGAAATGATTGGTGATCCATTCACGATGGTAGTGGCGATCGTTTTGATCGCGACAATCGGCAGAGTGCTAAGCTCGCGGTACAAAGCCCAGGCCGGTATTGTCGAAGATGTCGACATGCTGGGCAATACAACGCAGCGACAGCTGGAAAGCGGCGATTCGCAAAAGATGCAGGACGAGATCCGCACGCTGAAGGACCGTATCCAAGTGCTGGAACGGATTGCAACCGACAACAGTAGCGCCAACGACGTCAGTCGCCAGATTGAAGCGTTGCGCCAAAAGTAAGTTTGAACGGAAAGGAAGGCGCCATGACACAGGAACCTATTTTCTATCTTATTATCGGCAGCTTCATGCTGGTTTTGCTCGCTGTTGTAACGCTTGCGTCGTTACGCGGTTGGCGCGAATGGATCGAACTAAAGCGCGCAGAGCTAGAAGCATTACGCCCGATGACGGAAACGGCGGGGCCTTCAACCGCATCGCGCATTGAAGTCGCGGATTTGAAAGAGCGCGTCAAAAAGCTGGAGGCCATTGCCGCTGGCATTGATATCTAGAGGAAAGCGGCATAGGTCGGCGGGCATGACTACGCTTGCTGACATTCTTGAAGAATATGATTTTCTAGACGCTGATGATCGCTACAGGCTGCTTATCGACTTGGGCAAAGGCCTGCCGCCGATGCCCGATGCGCTCAAGACCGACGCCACTTTGGTTCGTGGTTGCTCCGCCTCAGTTTGGGTTTATCCGATTGCAGCCGATGGCGCGCTGAAGTTTTTGGCCGATAGCAACGCGGCGATCACCAAAGGGATTATCGCATTGGTCCTAAAGACCGTTGAGGGCAAAGGCTTAGAAGAAATTGCCGCGACTGATATCGAGTCGTTGCTTGCTCCGTTTGACCTCAAGAACCAGCTGAGTTCAAACCGGACGCAGGGCATCCCAAATATGATAGCATTGATCCGGGAAACGGCCGCGCGCAATTCAAATTGAGGTCACGGTCAGGCTAACCCTGCCACTCCCGCCGTTCTTCCGCAGCGCGCAGCACATCATAAGCTGCCTGCCCAGCCTGAAATGCTTTCGCGGCATCCGCATTCCCGGGATTAACATCGGGGTGTGTTTCTTTTGCCACTTTGCGCCACGCCTTTTTGGCGTCCTCGAAACTGGAGTCAGGATCGAGCCCGAAAAGTTCCAGCGCGCGCATTTCTTCGCGGCTACGGCTGCCATCGCCTGATCCTGCCCAGCCATAATGCGCGGATTCTTTATAGCCTGAGAAATCACGCTTCTCATTGGCCTCGCGTTCGGCGGCTTCCTCTTTGGACAAGCCAGCGAAATAGTCCCAGCCTTTGTTGTACTCGGCAGCATGTTCTTCGCAGAACATCCAACGCTCAGGATTGTTGGGCGACTTGGGGGCTGGGCAATTACCCTCATTGTTGCAACCATAGCGGTCGCACAAACGAACCGTCTGAGCTTCGCGGGACGAGCCATAGCCGCTCCAGCGCGGGAAGCCCCAATCGTTTCTACGTGTCGCTTTAGCCATGACAAGCGCCTTAGCGCCGCGATCAAAGAATGGCTAGGCGTCCAAACACCCTAAATCAGAAAAGTGACATCGTCTGCAACGCAGACGTAATGCCATAAACGATCAGGCCCAAACCGATGTACAGCGCGATGACCACCACGGTAAATCCAGCCAGCTTTTCCTGCGGAATGCCCATGACAGGACCGGCACCTGCATAAATCAAGTAAATCGCATAGCCGATTGAAGCGAACGACAGTAGCGACACCACGATCATGAGGGCCATTGAGGACATAAAAAATGGCAACAATGCGCCAGCGACCCACGAGGGCGTCGAGGAATAGGTGAACAGTTTTAACGACTGTACGATATCAGCATTGCCGTTAAAACTTGGCGCAATCATGCTGCCGATGAACGCCAGTCCGTAGAGCAAGGCTAGGCCCATCGCAAAGCCGACCAGTGCGCGCACCGCTGTATCAGCCAAGGACACGGAAACACCGCTCATTTCCATAATTTCAGCGCCAATACCCATATAGCCCACAGCGATAATTGTGGTGATCGCTTGAATAATCGAAAATGGGACAGCATAGCCACCCAGAATGCCACCAACACTGCTCGGTTCGTTCGCAATGACTTGCCATTCAGACGTTGGCTTCAAAAGTATATTGATGATCCGGTTCAGCATTGGTCGCCCCTCTCAATTAAGACGTCCGCATCGAACCATGTTTAAACTAAAATGTAAAGTGCCAGAGGGTCTATAAGCCGGGTTCTGTCCTCCGCCATAGCGCTTGGCGTAAGCGGATGTGCGACCATTCCTCTAGGAGTACGGTTACCCGCACCCTCAAGCAATCAACCCGGACGACTGGCAGGAGGATGCCATATGCCGTCCCTATTCGATTTTGCTCCCGATGGGGTTTACCTTGCCAGCGACGTTACCGCCGCCGCGGTGCGCTTTTACCGCACCCTTTCTCCCTTACCCGCCCGAAGGCTTCGACCATAAGGTCTGGGCGGTTTGCTTTCTGTGGCACTGTCCCTAAACCAGCAATCGCTCGCTGGCTCGCCGGGCGTTACCCGGCATCGTTCCTCGCTGGAGCCCGGACTTTCCTCCCCTGTCGTCATAAAACAACAGCGGCGGCCGCCCAACCCTCTGGCGTGGTCGCTATAACAGGCTAGCCCTCATATTCCAGCAAAAGCGCCCAAAGAATCGCACGGCATTGGCCGTCGATAATGCCGTCGATGTTTTCAGGACGAAAACGGCGTTGAAAAGCAATGACTGCTTTCGGCCCGTCGGCGATGCCATAGCCATAACGCTCCAACGCAAGCAGGAATGCCGCGTCGCTCCAACCCGGATCGGTTAGATTTTTAGTCGGTCGAGGCACAGCCAGCCCTAGCTTGGCAAGCCGCTCCCAATCAAACAACTCGCCGGGATCTTCTTTGCGCGCAGGGGCCACATCGCTATGCCCGACCACGTTGCGTGGTTGGATCGAGTAGGTCCGCACGATTTCGGCGACCAACGGAACCAACGCTGACATCTGCTCCTCGGGAAATGGCCGATAGCCCCATTCATGCCCGGGATTGACGATTTCAATGCCTATGCTGGCACTGTTGCAATCAGTGACGCCGCGCCAGTGTGACAATCCAGCATGTTGGGCCCGCTGTTCCTCGCGCACCATATGGACGACCTGCCCATCTTCATCGACGGTGTAATGTGCCGAGACTTTCGATGCAGGATTGGCAAGCCAAGCGATCGCCTCTGCACCGCTTTTCATTCCGGTATAATGCAATACCAGCATCGTAACCGGCAGTGTGCGTTCGCCAAAATTGGGGGAAGGTGTCCAGATCATATCAACAACATAGCCGCGAGATCGGCATTTGCAATCAAGTCAACGCGCAGGCGGCCCAGCCTGTTCGTAAAATCCGCGAAACTCTTTGCTTGCCGCAAACCGGTTGGTCTGGCCAATCACCGTTTCGGCTGCACCCAGCATCAGCATGCCGTCGCGCGCCAACGCATCAGCTAGATTTTCGTGAACTTGCCGCCGATTCTCATCGCAAAGATACATCAGCATATTTCTGCACAAAATCAGGTCATAGGCGCCATTGACCTGTGCTTTATCCAGCAGGTTTTGCTTAGCGAAGCTGACGGTGCGCCGAATGGAATCCTTCAATTGCCACTCGGTTTCATGCTGATCAAAATATTTCAGCATCAACATTACGGGTAGCCCGCGTTGGATTTCAAACTGTGAATATCGCCCATTTCGGGCCTGAGTCAGCGCGCTCGTCGATAAGTCCGTCGCGTGAATATGAATGTGCCAATTGGCCCATTTCTCCGGATTGTTTGCGAAGTACATCGCCAGCGAATAGGGCTCCTGCCCGGTCGAGCACGCTGCAGACCATATCCGCAGTCGTTTGGTTTGGCTTCGTTTCTCGCGTAGTCCATCAAGCACAGGTCCGGTGAGCAAAGCGAAATTGGCTTGATCGCGGTAAAAGCATGTTTCGTTATTAATCATTGCCTCAACACATTCCCGCTCAAGCGCTTCATCGCCATCGGCTGTCAACAATTCGCCGAGCATCGCAAGGTCGGGTATCGAATGACGCCGTAGAATCGGCTTGAGGGCCATGTCGACGCGCCAATGCCGATTTGCCATCAGCTGTTGACCGCTATGCTTGCGCAATAAGGCCGCCAGTTGCTGGTGCATCCGGGTGTCGTGTGCACTCATTGTGCTGCCGCCTTCGCGAGCAAAGCGGATAGCTCAGCAGGCGACAATATGGCGTTCGCCAGATTCTCCCGAGCCACAGCACCTGGCATTCCCCAGACAACTGAGCTATCGGGGTCTTGCGCAAGAATTGTAGCGTTGGACGTCGCGAGGCACCGCGCGCCCGC
The DNA here is from genome assembly GCA_040079555.1 of Sphingorhabdus sp. GTDB lineage: Bacteria > Pseudomonadota > Alphaproteobacteria > Sphingomonadales > Sphingomonadaceae > Sphingorhabdus_B. Next base: position 7,041 of record JBEBKE010000001.1, read on the forward strand.
AACTCCATCGCTACCCATACCGCTCAGAATAATCGCAAGTGCGCCATTTCCATACGCATCGGCAACGGAGGCAAAGAGCGCATCGACCGACGGGCAATAACGACTGTCATTATACTGCGCGACATGGTCCAAATAGACTTTCCCGTGAGACCTGCGACACACAAGATGCGCGTCGCCCGGTGCGACATAAATGTGACCCGGCTGCACTTTAGTTCCCGGTGCTGCGACCGATACATGGCGGTCTGTATAAGACGAGAGTTGCCGTGCAAAGAAATCCATAAATGCGTCGGGCAAATGCTGCACGATGAAGACCGGGCAGTCTAGTTTGGGATCGAGCGATTGAATCAATTGATAAATGACAGGAATGCCGCCCGTTGACGCGCCGATCGCGATGCAATCTGGTTTTGAAAGATCGAACGGTTCAAGTTTTGGCAGGTGCGGTTGGCACAGCCTTCGCCCACGACGACCTAAACGCGTTACTTTCTCGACAAGGCGTTCGGAAAATCCGTTGCCAAACCCTGAGCGGCCCGGCTTTGCTAAAGTATCACACGCACCCAGCGATAAAGCCTGTAGCGCGGCGGAGCCGTTTTCTTCAACAAAAGACGATACAACGATAATGCGCGCACCATTGGCGGCGTTAACAATATCGGGGAGCGCATCGAGGCCGCTTCGTTTCGGCATCTCGATATCGAGGAGCACAACGTCAACGTCCAACCTATGCAGTAGCAACAAAGCTTCTGCGCTATCTTCCGCCTCGGCAACAACCAACAGATCGTCGGAATCAGACAATAGCCGCGAAAAAATCGAGCGGGCTACATGGCTGTCGTCAACCAGCATCACCCGGATCGGGTTTTTATCTGCGCTTGGCAGCTTTCGCGGGGTTTGAGCCGACGCTAACATGGTCGCTCAAAGGCAACCCACAATTTGCAACTTGTTTTCTAGCGTTTCGCGATCAAACGGCTTCATGACATATTCGTCAGCACCCGCATCGATTGCAGCCTGAATATGCGCAATGCCGTTCTCGGTTGTGCAAAATATCACTTTGGCACCTTGCTGCACCGCCGACGCGCGATAGGCGCGCAAAAATTCCATTCCGCTCATCACCGGCATATTCCAGTCGAGCAAAATTACATCGGGGCTATCATTCGCACAGAACTTTAGCGCTTCGTCGCCATCAACCGCCTCTGAAACGTTGAATTGCAACGTTTCCAAAATGTGCCGCGCCACTTTTCGGATAACTTTGCTGTCATCCACAATTAGACAAGACTTCATACCCACCCACCTTTTGATTCATCTCTAAACACGGCATAGGATGTGCGGATTATCGACTGGTTAATTTTCGTTGCGCGTTTTTACAAATTCCTGACTACACTCAGGCAGCCATTGCCGATTGGTACGAGAGCAACATTGCTGGGGAGACTATCATCAAAACCCGATCATCAATGACCGCGACTTCGGTCGCAATGCCATTCCAGTCTGGCGCAAGGCGTGTTGCCGACTTAACCGCACTTTGTTCGATAGTCATAACGTCACGGACCGCGTCGACAGCGAGCGCATAATTATGCCCGCCAACCTCTACGATGACGGCATGGCTCTTTTCGGGAACGGCGCGGCTGAGGCCGGTGACGGCGTATTGGCAGTCTATCAACGTTAAAACGCGGCTGCGAAGTGCCATCAATCCTGCGACCAGAGGATCGCATTTGGGAATAGCGATCACGTCGCCAATGGTGACAACGGATTCAATGCAATCGCTGCTGATGGCGACTTCGGTGCCTGCGATTACAGCAATCAGGTATAGATCTGACATCAGCCTACTCCCGCCATTTTTGATTCAATAGCCGACATTAACGCCACGCGATCATAGCGATAAATGCTCGCGACCTGATCGTCATTGGCTTGCACCGCCTCGCGCAGTCTCACGGTCCGATTGTCATCAATAGCCGCCTCTGCCCGGCTCGCGCTGGTCAGAATGACCGCCGCGGTCGCACGGTCGGCTTCGTCTAAACTGACCCGATAGCCAGAGGCTTTCAGCAATGGCTGCAATATGCGTGTCTCCCAGCTGTCATCCGCACCGGTTTCCAAAAAGCATACAGCCGCAGGATTTGAGGATTTGGTCGCGCCAGCCTCCATTTGAAAAAGCCGATAAGGGTTGAGCAATTCTACGGGCGCGCCTTCAAAATGGACGATTCCCTCAAACGCTTGGGGTTCAGCCGACGGAGCGATGTCTGCAGGAAGCGCGAATATATCCATGACTTCGTTAACCGAAAGATAGGTTGCGGCATTACCATCGGATATACGCAGCATCTTAACCGGGCCTAAGGGCCGCAGGCGATCTATTCCGTGAACATCGTGTAAACAGCCGTCGACTGTAATGCAGCACCGCCCACCTACATAATGGATTTGATCGGATTCAACCTCCTCCATCCGATCGACCACAGCCAACCGGATCGCCCTGGTTACGCCATCGGTGCTTTCGAATAGCAAAGCTGAGGCGGTTTGATCGAACTGGAGTGTGTTGACCGCCGCGTCTGCGGCCTCGGATGTGCCGAACAATTCTTCTTGCGCGCCTATAGCCTCGGCTAGGCCGCTCGCATCCAGCAACAACATCGGGCGGCCATTGTCCGGCAATGTCGTCCCTGCATAAAGCCCTGCCGCCATAACCAAAGGTGCGCCCGGTTTGACAACGAGCTCTTCGTTATCGACAACCGCCGCAACTTCCAATGCGAAGATTGCGCCGACTGCAGGCCGAATAATGATCAACGTCCGGTTGACAACTGCGTCGTGATCCACCGTGTCTAGGCCAAGGACCTGTTCTAGCCTCGCATAAGCAAACCGGCGTCCTCTAACTTTCGCAACAGGCAGTCCGCCGATGTCTTCAATCGTGACATTGCGATTATTGATCGAGAGTATTTCAACAATCGATGACCGCGAGATGCCAAAGCTTTGGCCGCCCGCAGTGACCGACAGTCCAGCGATGATTGACAGCGTTAGCGGTAATCTTAGCGTTACCTTTAATCCCTTGCCGGGCGCATTTTCTAAATCGATTGTACCACCGATTGCGTGGATATTGGTCCGCACGACATCCATGCCAACGCCGCGCCCCGAAATTGCGCTGACGCTATTTGCCGTTGAAAGCCCCGGGTGAAAAATCACTTCCAGCTTTGCGCGCTCAGACAGTTTTTCCCATTGCGCAGCAGAATAGAGTTTGCGTTCTATCGCTTTCGTAGCGAGCCGGTCAACGTCGATACCGCGTCCGTCATCAGCAATCTCGACAAGAATTTGGTTGCCGGATTGCCGCGCCACGATTTTAATACGGCCCGTTAGCGGCTTTCCAACCGCCATTCTGTCTGATGCCGTCTCTATCCCGTGGTCCGCCGCATTGCGCAGAATATGGGTAAGCGGATCGCGCATCGCCTCGGCCATCTCGCGATCAATTTCGACTTCATTGCCCTCGATTATCAAATCTATCGGCTTGTCTAACTCAACAGTGATATCGCGCAATGCACGCGGCAGCGTCGAAAACAGCCGATCAATACTCTGCAGGCGCATCTGCCCGATGGAGTCACGCATTTCCGAAACACTTGCCGATAGCCGCCCAAATGCATGTTCCACGTCTGAAGCATCGTTCAACCGGCGCAACTGCCGCGACACTTCGTTCCTTGATAAAACAAGGTCGGAGATGCCATTCATCAAATTATCCAGCAACGTCAACGAAACACGAACGGTTCGTCCCCGGTTGCGCATAAAGCTATCATCAGGCTCCGCAACGTACGCGAAGTCAGGAACCGCAATGGGTTGATTTTCCAACACTTTTATCGCTTCATCGGATGGAACCAAAAATCCGAGCATCACCGATACCAGATCAGCATCGTCGTCTGGCACGGCAGCGCCTGTTTCAAGCGCATCCGTCAATTCCGCAATGCGATCAATTACGAGCAGAACTGCCGAGACCAATTCCGTCGATGGCGCAAGGTTGCCGTCGCGCGCCGCGCTTAGGACTTCTTCGGCAGAATGGCTAAGCCTTAGCAGCCGAGGCAAATCGAGAAATCCGCAGCTGCCTTTTACGGTGTGCACAAACCGGAAAACGCTGTCGACCAAACTATGGTCGTCGGGCGTCTTTTCCCAAAGCACCAGCTGCCCTGACAAGATTTGCAGTGTTTCGCGCGTTTCGGCGATAAACTCTTCGCGAAGATCATCCATCAAAGGCAGCCCTATTAATTGGGCCTCCTTCTAGGCGGAAGATGGTTAAAAAGCTGTTTACGGCTGTGTGTCGTTACCGGACAAGCGCGCCGACAATCAGTTCGGTTTCGCTGGGCTTCGCAATTTGCACGCTGCCGCCATTTTGTCCGCACAGGCTGAAAACCATCCACGCTGCTGCAGTCCGGGAGTCGATTTGCGACGCCGCCATTTTGCCTTCCAGCGTATCGCGCACAGTCTCGTCGAAAATCACACGCGGGCCGTCAGCGTGGATGACGATTTCTTGTTCACCATCGCGCAATTCCGCACCGACGTGAAGCTTGCCGCCACGGACAAGTGCATCATTCGCAATTAGCACAAGGTTTAACAGCACCTTGACCGCTCGTTTCGGCATCAACGCATTGGGCACAGACCAAATCAGTTCTGTCCGCTTTGTCGCCGTGACTAATGGTTCGACAACGGCGCGCGCCTCAGCAGGATCAACTTCGCTACCAAATCCGCCTGCTGCACCGAACGCGAGCCGAAAGAATTTCAGCTTATCCGCCGCCGACTTTGCGCTTTCAGCCAATAAATCCATACAGCGTTTGCGCATTTCGGGGTCATGTTCGTCGGCCAGCAATTCCAGCCCGTTGTTCATCGCACCAACGGGGCTCAACAGGTCATGACACAGGCGTGAGCAAAGCAATGCTGCCAAATCAACGTCATTTTCGGCCATGTTGTTACGAAATCCTCTTTGGTTGCGTGTTGCAAAGCGCAATGAACTTTGTGAAACAATGTTTCAAGCCCTGTCATGGGACGGCGTAACATCCTTTTCCCGTGTCGCCTTGATATATTTCGCGTTGCAACCCACATGGAAAACATGGCGGGGGACGGCATCATACATTCTGGGATATTGGGCGAAGGACGCCTTGATCGGGCGTTAGTCGACGCCCTGCCCCAACTCTCCCGTGCGCGCATTCAGGCTTTGATTGCCGATAAGGTGCTGGTGATCGAAGGCTCGGTCGTCACCGATGCCTCGTCGACGCGCTTTAGCGGTCGGCCCTTTACATTAACGATCCCCGCCGCCCGACCCGATCGCGCCCAACCACAAGACATTGCACTCAACATCGTGTTTGAGGACGATCACCTGATCATCGTTGATAAGCCCGCTGGGTTGGTCGTCCATCCGTCCGCCGGCCATTTTGACGGCACGCTGGTCAACGCTTTGCTGCACCACTGTAAGGGCAGACTATCCGGGATCGGTGGTGTTGAGCGTCCGGGAATCGTGCACCGAATTGATCGCGATACGTCCGGCCTTCTCGTGGTCGCAAAAACCGATATCGCGCATGAAGGGCTGGCGAAGCTGTTTGCCGCCCATGATATTGAGAGGCGCTATTTAGCAATTGTAGCTGGCCAACCTGCCCCACCCGCTGGCATCATCCGCACGCAAATCGGCCGTCACCCGACTGACCGTAAAAAGAACGCGGTGCTTGCCGAGGGTAAAGGAAAGCACGCCGTCACACATTTTCGCATGATCGAGCAACTTAAAGCCACTTCGTTGGTTGAGTGTAGGTTAGAAACGGGACGCACGCATCAGGTGCGCGTCCACATGGCGCATATCGGCCATCCGTTGATTGGAGATTCCGTTTATAATAATCGACAAAAGACATTTAGATTTGGACCAAATCAGTCGTATTTCTCAAGGCAAGCCTTGCACGCCGCGTCCCTGGGGTTTAATCATCCCGTTACCGGTGAAAAGCTGGCTTTCGTTAGTAACCTTCCTGACGATATTCAGGAACTACTAATGTATTTGAGGTCATAAGATTACCGTAACCGTCCTGCCAAGGGGTGCTTAATGAAGGCCCGGCGGAGGACACACAAAAGGAAGAAAAATGTCGAAGACAAAGAATGTTCCGGCAACAATCCCTGCCCTTGGGGGGGACGCTAGCCTTAATCGTTATCTTTCAGAAATCCGTAAATATCCGCTCCTCGCGCCAGAGCAGGAATTCATGCTGGCTAAGGCCTATCAGCAGCATGAAGATCCGGCGGCGGCGGCTCAGTTGGTATCTTCGCACCTTCGCCTCGTTGCCAAGATCGCGATGGGCTATCGCGGCTATGGCCTGCCCGTCAGCGAGCTGATCTCAGAAGGCAATATCGGCCTGATGCAGGGCGTGAAGAAATTCGATCCTGATCGCGGGTTCCGCCTTGCGACCTACGCGATGTGGTGGATCAAAGCATCGATGCAGGAATTCATCCTGCGCAGCTGGAGCCTAGTCAAAATCGGCACCACCGCCGCGCAAAAAAAGCTGTTCTTCAATCTGCGCCGTATGAAAAGCCAGTTGCAAGCGTTTGAAGACGGCGACCTAAACCAAGAGGCGCTGACCAAAATCGCGACTGACCTTGGCGTCGCCGAAAAAGAAGTCATCGAGATGAATCGCCGGATGTCTATGGGCGGCGACACGTCGCTGAACGTACCGATGCGCGAAGATGGCGACGGGCAATGGCAGGATTGGTTGGTCGATAACGAACCGTTGCAAGACGAGCGCGTTGCCGAGGCACAGGAAGCTGATGTCCGCCATGCAATGCTCGCTGAGGCAATGGATGGGCTGAACGAGCGTGAAAAGCACATCCTGATGGAACGCCGTTTGGTTGATGAGCCAAAAACACTGGAAGAGCTAAGCCAGCGCTACAGCGTCAGCCGTGAGCGTGTTCGCCAGATCGAAGTCCGTGCATTTGAAAAGCTCCAAAAGGCGATGTTGCGCATTGCCGGTGATAAGCGGATGCTAACCGCCTATTGATTTTGCCCATATAAAACGGGTGACGGCGTGGGTCCGGTGCGATAGCTTTGGGCTATGATCGAGACACAAACCACGCCGCCGCCGCGTTCTTGGCCCTCCCGTTTACTGGTATTTGTCACCAAGCTAGGCCTTTGGTTTATAGCGATCAGCTTGCTGCTTGTGCTGATTTTTCGTTTCCTTCCGGTCCCCATCACGGCAACGATGTTGTTTGATGACAACGGTGCGACAAGGGATTGGGAGCCGCTGTCCAATATCTCACCAAATCTGGCGCGCGCCGTAATCGCCGCAGAGGACGGCAAGTTTTGCCAGCACAGCGGTTTCGATACCGAGGCCATCGAAAAGGCGATCAAGCGCAATACCCAAGGCGGCCGGATGCGCGGTGGCTCGACGATTAGCCAGCAAACCGCCAAAAACGTCTTCCTGTGGCAAGGCAGCGGCTGGACGCGGTATCTGCGCAAACTGCCAGAGGCTTGGTTCACGCTGCTGATCGAAACATTCTGGGGCAAGCCGCGGATTATGGAAGTGTATTTGAACGTCGCAGAGACCGGCATCGGCACTTATGGTGCAGAGGCCGGCGCACAGCGATATTACAACAAAAGCGCCGCCAATCTATCGCGCGCCGAGGCCGCACGCATCGCAGCGATATTGCCCCTACCCAAAAAGCGCGCGGTCAACGGCGCAGGTGGCTTCACCCGCCGCTATGGCAACACCATCGCCGCGCGGATCGGCGCGGTAAAGCGCGATGGGCTAGATAGCTGTATCTACAAATAGACCGTTCGCGTAAAAGAAATGGCGCGGGAAATTTCTCCCCCGCGCCTTTCGGTAATTGATTGATCGACGTTTAGAACTTGATCCGCGCACCGACGCGGATGCCGTACAGCGACTGACGTGTTTGCAAAACCTCATTAGGCGCAAGCACGTTGCTGTAACGATACTGTGCGCAATTTTGCGCCAATGTCGCGTTTGTTCCAGCGGTGCCCGTAGGTGTCGTCGTCGAGTTTGTGGTCAAGCAGTTCACACGCACCAGAGTCGAGTTGTATGCGAACTGCACCTGGCGGAGCGAACCCCAATCCTTGTTGATCATGTTCAACACGTTTTCGATGTCTGCAAAGACTTCAAACTTGCCGCCTTCAACCAAGGGAAGTGGAACCTCTTGGCCAACATGTAGGTCAATTTTGAGGAAATCGGGCGAAGTCTGCGAGTTTTTCGGAACGATTTTCCCACGATATTTTTCAAGACCCAGTGATGTGACGAGGGAATTAAACGCTGTCTCGCTTGCAGCGTTATCAAACGTCACGCGAGTGTCGCCAATTGTTGGAACGTACAACAACATGTTGCCCAAATTTCCGACTGTGCCGAAAGTAGCACCGCGACCACCGGTGTTGTCAAGCATCGTTACACTGAATGGGCGTCCCGAGCGATTTTCTCCAAACAGGCCTAGGCTGGTGCGGTTATCGCCGAACAGGTTTTTGCGATAGTTGATGCCGAATTTGAACTGGTCACGATATTCGTAAATCGACCGCCCATATGCGGGGAAGTTGGGATCGACAAATGCGTTGTTCTGATAGTTCGACGAAGATGTTGAAGAGGTCAGCGATGAGCGATCCTTCACATCCGAACGCGTGTAGCTACCTTCGATGCTGAGGCCATTGTCAAAGCGTTTTTCAAAACGCGCCGTGGCAAAATAACCACGGCCATCGCCGGTATTCGCTAACATCAAGTCGCGGTTCGTGCTTGCAGCGCCCACTACGTTGTAGCGCGGACGGCCATCGGGAAGGACTCCCAATGCGCCAACCCCAGGTGCGGAACGGATATCAGTCCAAAGATACGCATCGACGGTTTTGTCATAGACAAACTGTAGACCGAACAACCAATCATCACCCAAAGGCCCGAGATTAGCGCTATAGTCAGCTTGGAACGTTGCTTTGAACTTGGCAGCAAGATCAAGGTTTGGATCGATCAAATCGGTCGGCGCAGTAGCAAGTGATGCGGTGTTTGTTGTCAGGAAGTTGACAACACTCGATGGGATTGTTCCGTTCGTAATGCCATTCAGCGCGCCACAGGTCCCTGACGCCGCGCAGTTGCCGCGGTTGATATCAATAGCGTTCGTTAACTGACCGGTGTTCGAAAACACGTTCGACAAGAACACATCGGGTGTGCCGCCAGCAAAGATACCTGCACCAACACGAACGACTAACCGCTCGCTCGCATCCCAATTAACAGCAAAGCGAGGCTGGATTACGCCACGCCCCTTGAAGGTCGCGCGATTTGTTATCCCGCTGCGCGCCAACAGATTAGCGTTCAATGGCGGCGATTTGCTGTTGTCAAACAAGTCATAGCGAAGGCCCGCGCTGACTTGGACGGTGTCAGTGAGCTGCCAGTCATCCTGTACACCAAAAGTGAAATTGGTGGTCGAAAAGCTTGCAGCGGCGGCGTCGGGATCGTTCGACGGTACAGCATTGCCGTAACGCAGACGGTTGGCGTTTCCAGCGTTGAAATCAGCAATGGAATCGAAATAGATGTCACCGAGCGACCGCTGAAGGAAAAGATTAAAGGTGCTAACCTTTGTATAACCAGTCATGAAACGGATCGAGTGATCACCCGACTCTACCCGGGCGGTAAAATCTAGGGACAGATTTTCAGTGTTCAACGCATTGGAGTGACGCGAGATATCGGGGCCGAACACAAGGTTCGTACCACCGCAGCTGGTATTTTGACCAAGCGGGTTGCCTGCGGAAACAGCGTCAGTGCAAACCGTCATTTGCGGGAAGTTTGTGGCACCGAATGGTGTTTGGCCACGGTTGTAATCGCGATAAGACGCCCGAGCAGTTGTCGAAAACGAATCTGACCATGTCGAATTCAATTCAAAGGCTCCTGAGTTGACTTCTTCGGTCAGTTCATAGCCGTTCGACTGATAGCCTAGCGAGAAAGGTGATGTCAGGAATGTACCCTGCTGAAACTGGTTCGATCCCACGTTGCGGATGTACGTGAACGATGCGCGCTGATCGTCTGTGATGTTCCAATCCAGCTTACCAACGATCTTTTCGTCGGCTTCCTGCGTGGTAGAAATCAAGCCCAAGGTGTCATAGCCGTAGCGGCTCTGCGCAGTTGCGGTAACGCCATCGATCACGGCTTGCGTCAAACCGGGAACTTGATTTGCGAAACCAGCGCCAAAACCGGCATCGAGTGGCTGGCCTTCTTTGGTGCGCTCATAAGCAAGCATGAAGAAAAGTTTGTCTTTGATGATTGGGCCAGAGAGCCAACCGCCATATTGCTTCGAGTCGAAATCAAGGTTAACCGACGCGGTCCGCGAACGGTCACCGGTCAGGTTATCATTCGTGTAACCGAAAAATGCGCCGCCATGGAATTTGTTACCACCAGATTTCAAAACAACGTTGATCGCGCCGCCCTGCATATCGCCCTCGGCGATGTCATAGGGTGCAACCTTGACAGTGAACTGCTCAATCGCGTCGAACGGCACAGGTCCTCGGTTAGTCGGCAGACCGCCGTTATTAAGACCAAAGTCATCCGACATCTGCATACCGTCGACGGAAAAGCGGTTCAGACGGCCTCCATTACCTGCGATTTCGATCGCACGGTTGTTCGTCAAATCGATGGTTACCAACGGATCACGGCGCGCAAGGTCACGAATGTCGCGGTTGATCGACGATGCCGTTTCGATGTCTTCACGGTTGAGCGCGGTCGTTGGACCATCGCTGAGATCCGCCGCAGATTGGATCGATGCTGCAGTAACGATAATCCCCTGGTTCGACTGCAGCATGATGGGCAAGCGGACAGGCTGTCCGGCCTGCAATGTCAAATCCGTTACTTGGCCTGTTTCATAACCGTCGGCTTCAACCGTGACGGTAAAAGGGCCGCCAATGCGAAGACCGTTAAGCGCGAAGCTTCCGTCAACATCGGTCATTGTGGTTGCGGTAGTTCCCGATGGCTCATGGAACACTTTAACGGTCGCACCAGCAACTGGGCCATCGGTGGCATCAACATTTCCGCGAACGGACGAAGATGTTTCCTGCGCGAAAGCCGGTGCAGCGGTAACGCTGGCGATGGAAAGAGCGGCTACTCCCGCCGCGAGATAATAACGGATCTGCATATTACACCCCTATAATGTGGCAGAGGCCCCAGCCTCTTTTGGTAAATTCTCACAGCGAATCACCCGCACGAAACGGCTCGTGTTCGACCATGCAAACCGCATTGCTGATCCTATGTGGCAAATCAATGACAATGGCGTCATAATAGTGTCACAAACCAAAATGGTTTATGTGCTATATCAATCGGTTAATGCCGAATATCACCAAATGACCGAATTTACTCTCGTCGTTTTTCCGCAACGTGTTGCTGCAATGCAACATTGCGAGATTTAGGCGGCGTCTTCCTTGGCGGCCTTTGCGGCAAAAACGCGCACAGGCTCTTTGCGCCCCTCGATCACATCCTTGTCGATCACAATCTCGCTGACACCGTCCATATTGGGCAGTTCAAACATCGTATCGAGCAGGATCGCCTCTAGGATAGACCGCAATCCGCGCGCGCCGGTTTTGCGGGCAATCGCCTTTTTCGCGACGGCTTGCAGCGCATCTTCAGTAAAGCTGAGGCCGACATTTTCCATCTCGAACAGCTTGCGATATTGCTTAACCAGCGCGTTCTTTGGCTCGGACAGGATTTTGACCAAAGCCGCGATGTCGAGATCCTCCAGTGTCGCCGTCACCGGCAAACGGCCAACAAACTCAGGGATCAAGCCATATTTCAGCAAATCTTCTGGCTCACACTGCATCAAAATTTCGCCGGTGCGGCGGTCATCGGGATCGGCGACATTAGCGCCAAAACCCATCGATTTGCCTTCGAGCCGGTTGGAAATAATCCGCTCCAGCCCGGCAAAAGCACCGCCACAGATGAACAGGATGTTCGTTGTATCGACTTGCAAGAATTCCTGCTGTGGATGTTTACGTCCGCCTTGCGGTGGCACCGATGCAGTCGTGCCTTCCATAAGCTTTAGCAACGCCTGCTGAACGCCCTCACCCGATACGTCACGCGTGATTGATGGGTTTTCCGCCTTGCGGCTAATCTTGTCGATTTCGTCGATATAAACAATGCCGCGCTGTGCGCGTTCGACGTTGTAGTCCGATGCTTGAAGCAGCTTCAGGATGATATTCTCGACATCCTCACCGACATAACCCGCCTCGGTCAATGTCGTGGCGTCTGCCATAGTGAAGGGCACGTCAAAGGTTTTTGCTAGCGTCTGCGCCAACAAGGTCTTGCCGCAACCGGTCGGACCAACGAGTAGAATGTTGGACTTTGCCAGCTCTACGTCATTGCTTTTCTGCGCATGATTCAGGCGTTTATAGTGGTTGTGGACTGCAACCGACAGCACCCTCTTCGCCTTAAACTGGCCGATGACATAATCGTCCAGGATATCGCAGATCTCTTGCGGGCTGGGGACTTCGCCGTCCTTGCGCGTCGACAAGGCACCCTTGGTTTCTTCGCGGATAATGTCGTTGCATAGATCGACACACTCGTCGCAGATGAATACAGTCGGGCCAGCAATCAGCTTGCGCACTTCATGCTGCGATTTGCCGCAGAAAGAGCAATAAAGGGTGCTCTTTGTATCCGAGCCGCTCAACTTCGTCATAAACGTCCTGTTTTCCGCGCGCGAGAGCCGTTTCTCGCGCTTTCAATCTTTCATCCTATCGCGCAGCCATATTTTGGCAAGAGCGTTAAGGACACTCGGTTACCGAAGCGATCAGGCGAAGCGATGCTCCGCTGCCACGCGTCGGTAACCTGAAACTAACCGCTTACGCTGCCTCTGGCGCCGCTGGACGCTTGTCAAAAACGTCGTCAACGATGCCGAATGCCTTGGCTTCGTCCGCTTCCAAAAACGTATCGCGGTCCATCGCCTTCTCAATTTCTTTCAAAGGCTTGCCGGTGTATTTGGCGTAGAGATCGTTCAAACGCTTGCGCATCCGCAGGATTTCTTTGGCCTGAATTTCGATATCCGACGCCATGCCGCGTGCGCCGCCCGATGGCTGATGCACCATGATGCGCGCATTGGTCAGCGCGATGCGCATCCCTGGCTCACCCGATGCCAGCAGGAAACTGCCCATTGATGCCGCTTGCCCGATGCACACGGTGCCGACGCGTGGGCGGATATATTGCATCGTATCGTGAATCGCCAAACCAGCGGTTACAACCCCGCCGGGCGAGTTGATGTACATCCAGATATCTTTCTTGGGGTTTTCCGATTCCAGATACAGCATCTGCGACACGATCAGCGAGGCCATGTAATCCTCGACTTCGCCGGTTACAAAGATGATCCGCTCTGAGAGCATCTTTGAATAGAGATCGGAGAAAAATTTGCTGCTGCCAACCTCAAACGGAACGCTGACCATGCTTTCGCGGTCAGCCGACATAGTGGGGCCATAAGCAAGATTGGGAATTGAGAGCGGATTGTGCATTAAAGACCTCTGGATCATGTGTTTTGGTTCGCCATCATACATCGGCGCGATGGCCCCAAGTTTCAAGCGCAAAAGGGTTAAAGTCCGGTGAGGATAAACCCCACTAAAGCAAAAAGGGCCCCGATTTTCACCGGAGCCCTTTTGAAAAGCATCAGCTGATACCCTATTTTTTCTTTGGAGAGACTTTCTTCGCAGCAGGTTTTGCTTCGGTTTCAGCGGCGTCCTTTTTCGCAGCAGCCTTTTTGGCTGGCTTTTCAGCTACGGCCTCATCCTTTTTGGCGGCTGCTTTTTTCGCAGGTGCCTTTTTGGCAGGCTTTGTATCCGGCTCCGCTTCAATCGCTGCTTCCAATTCAGCGCGCGTTACCGTCTTGTCGCTGACCTTGGCTTTGTCGAACAGGAAGTCGACGACCTTGTCCTCAAACAATGGAGCGCGCAGCTGGGCTGCCGCCATCGGGTTTTCTTGCAGATACTGCACAAAACGCTGACGATCTTCGGGGCGATATTGCTGCGCAGCTTGCTGCACCAGCATGTTCATTTCCTGACCGGACACATCGACGCCATTGGCTTGGCCGATTTCGGAGAGCAAAAGGCCAAGGCGAACGCGGCGGACGGCAATGTCGCGATAATCCTCGCGCTCGTCTTCCATTTCCTTGCGTGCCGCTTCTGGGTCTTCTTCACGCTCAACTTCTTGCTCAAGCTGTGCCCAAATCTGTTCAAACTCGGCCTCAACCATCGCTGGCGGCACTTCAAAATCATGCGCTGCTGCCAATTGGTCAAGCAGCTGACGCTTCATATAAGTGCGTGTCAGACCGTTAAGCTCTTGCTCAACCTGAACCTTCATCAGCTCTTTTAGCTTGTCGAGGCTCTCCAGACCGAAGGTCTTAGCCATATCGTCATCAAGCTTTGCATCGGCTGGCTTGCGCACTTCACCGACAACGATGTCGAACGTTGCGGCTTTGCCAGCGAGATCTTTCGAACCATAATCTTCTGGGAAAGTGACGTTAATCAGTTTCGCATCATTGGCTTTCAAACCAACCATCTGGTCCTCAAAGCCGGGGATCAATTGGCCAGAGCCGAGCTCTACCGCCATGCCCTCGCCTTTGCCGCCGTCAAACGGCACGCCGTCAACTTTGCCTTCAAAATCGATGACAACTTGGTCGCCGGTCGCAGCCTTGTAGGTTTTCGCAGCAGCTTCAAAACGCTTTTGTCCGCCAGCCAGACGCTCAAGCGCCGAATCAACTTCGCTACCTTCAGCTTCAACCTGAAGACGTTCCAGTTTCAAATCGTCGATGTTGACTGCGGGAATCGCTGGCAGCACTTCAAAATGAAAATCCACAACAGCATCTTTGCCGGGTGCATATTCATGGTCGAGGTGCACATGCGGTTGTGTCGCAGGGCGCAGCTTATTGTCAGTGATCGTTTTCTGGATGCCTTCTTGGATCGAGCTGTTCAGCGCTTCCTGCATCAACGATTCGCCGTGCATCTTCTTCACCAGATTGGCCGGCACTTTGCCCGGACGAAAGCCGGGCATTTTAACCTGTGGCGCGATTTTCTGCACTTCGGCATCAATCCGTGCTTCAATATCGGCTACGGTTACAGTCAGGCGATATGCCCGCTTCAGGCCTTCATTCTGGGTTTCTTGCGCTTGCATAATCGTGAACTCTATTCCTCAAAAATACGGTCGATCTGGCGAACCAGATGAAAAACTTGGGGCCGGGCGAAAATTGGTGCGGGCGAAGGGACTCGAACCCCCACATCTTGCGATGCCAGAACCTAAATCTGGTGCGTCTACCAATTCCGCCACGCCCGCTCCGCCATGCCCAACGGGCCCTGCGGTCGGGAGCCTCTAACGGCAAAGCAGCATAAGGGCAAGAGTGGATGCGGCGCTTTGAAAACTGCCTGCGTTTTGGCTACATTTTCTCTTTTGGCATCGGCACGATGACCGTAGCATTTATGGGCTTTTTCTTCTTTGTTTTACCATCTGCAGCCGCTTTGGGCTTGGGCGGATTAATCGTCATGCCTTCAACCATTTTCCGCACTTCGCCAATGTCTGCATCAAAATAGTGCAACGACGGCGCGACAAAGTTTACAATGTAAAGCTTGCCCTCAACAATCGCGGCAACCGCCTCCCCGCGCCGTTCGATATCTTCGGCTTGCGCAGAATAGCTATAGCTAAACCGGACGCCGTCATGAGTACCAAGCTTTGCCGGTTCGACTTTACCCATTTTGAACACAGGAGATTGCAGAACCATGCGGTTTGTCGCCTCAAACATCTCGACAATGTCGGTGGGCAGCATATCCGATTTGAATTTGGGCAATTTCTCTGTGGTGGTCCACCCTTGGCGCAGGATCGATTCCCCTTCGGCAATCGCGCCAAAGAATGTCAGCTCGTTCAAGTTAACACCATCACGCGTCCACGCTTCGCTGCGCCGTGACGGCCGCAACGATGATCTGTTCCATTCAGCCGTTGGCGTAACAGTCATCGTGTTTTTGGCGACTTTCACTTCCGCATCCGACTTCATCACCACCCAGCCAGCAAGCGACGGAACTGCGACAGAGGCGATCAACGCCGCAGCCAAAAATGCGTGAACTTTAAATCTCATGATCCTGTCGCCATCATCGTGACAATGCCGTGATCGCCGGCGAGTGGTCGCTTTTCCAAATACAGTTTCAACGACTTTTTGCCTTCATCTTTTGAGCCGGACCGCATCTGCGATACGCCAAGACCGCGATAGCTTTCGGCAAGCGTTGCATCCTGCGCAATCGCTTGTTTGTAAAAACCGATAGCCGAAGCAAAATCCCCATCCTTACCGCGAGCGCGGTATAGTTCGCCGCGCGCATAGAGCAGATCGGCAGACCATTTGCCGCGCGCCATGCTGTTCAGCAAAAATTCGGTCGCGCCGAATTGGTTCAATTTGATCTGATCGTTGATCAATTCCGGCCACCACGGCGCCAATGCCCGTCGATAGCTTTCAGCGCCCATTGTCTGACCATTAGCACGCTTTCCCGTTGCCGCCGCGCGCAGATATTCCATGCGTTCTTTACTGTTGGGGTGCGAGCTGAAAAAATCACCCGCGTTATCCATTGCTTTGCGCATGCGTTTGCCCTGCGCGGTAGAATCCATTTCGGCGCGCAGCTGCTCCCAGATTTCGGACGCAGCAATCGGATCATAGCCACTGCGCGCCAGATCATCGACAGCCACAAGATCAGCTTGCCGTTCCATGTCGCGGTTAAACGACATGACCGACCCCATCAGGCTCATCTGGGCCAAAAACCCGCCGGGCAAGACACTGAGCCAGGTCATCGCATCGGTTTTCGATTTGATGTTGTTATACATCTGGATCGAGTGGCGCTTTTCAAAATGCGCGAATTCATGACCAAGAACTGTTGCCAACTCGGCCTCATTGCGGGTACGCAGCAGCAAGCCGCTCCAAACGATCATCATGCCGTTGGGGGCCATCATCGCATTATACTGTGGTGTGCGAACGATATAGATCCGCGTCGCACCGCACCGTTCCGTGCCAACCGCTTTGCAAAGCACACCCTTCACATAGGCGTTCAGCGCAGGATCAGTCATCAGGAACTCGGAAGTTTTCAGCTCGCGCTCATACTCATCCATTTGCTGCCACAGGCCGCGTTCGGTTTCATCGCGCGGGCCGTATTCGGGCGTGCCACTGGCCGTCGCCGAAACACTCGCCATCAAAGCAGCGCTCACCGCCAAAGAACGCAGCAACCTCTTCATTTTTTCACCTTCGTTGGCGCAAGCCCTGCGCGGACCGGGAAGCCATCGAGCAATTCGGTAATGCGCAAAGATGCCCCCTCAAGCGTCCGCACATCGCCCGCCATTTTGACATCGACGTTGATCCACACCAGATCACCGGTTTTCAGATCCACCAGTCCCGCATAGCCCATGTTGGTTTCGTTGGGCCGCTCCGCCCCCATTTGCGAGGCCAGCAACCGCGCCATTTTGCGACTTCCCGATTCATAACTGTCGAGCGTGTAGAAAAACAAACCATAATCGCCGCCGCCAAGCGTGCCGAGCTGCGAAGCCCCCTCGCCTAAGGTCCAGTCGAATTTTTCTTCTTTGGTGGGCAATGGATCAAGCGCAAACAGCCGGTGTTTGATCACGCTATCGGCGACTATTTTAAACAGCTTGCGATAGTCCGACATCAGCTTGGCATTTTCGCCCGTGAGTTCGGGCATCAATTTCAATTCGATGTTCCGCTCCGCCTGCGCTTTGCCCAAAGCCGCCGTCAGCTGATCGCGCGCCTGTTCGGTCCAACCGGCATTGGGTTGATCAAGGCCGCCTGTTGACTGTTCGCCGACCGACACATCGGGTCGAAACAGCACGACGCGAATTTGCCCCGCAGCGGGGAAAGCGAACGCCTCTTTGGTTAGCGACTGCCGCGATTGGGCGTGGACCAACGAAGGTGCCGCCACCGTCACCAAAAAGGCCGGAACTGCTAATACCCGTAAAAACCTACGCACCATTTCGTTTCCCGAAAGCGAAGCGCGATAGCAGCCCCGCTATAGCACCTATTTCGCCGTTATGGCGATTTTGCGCAAGCAGGAAAATCATGAACTTATCGCGCAGATTCCGTGCATCTTCACAGGTGGCGACAGAGTCCTAGCCGAGCGCCTTTTTCAGCAAGTCATTGACCACGCCGGGGTTGGCCTTGCCTTGCATTGCCTTCATCGTTTGACCGACGAAGAAGCCGAACAGGTTTTCTTTACCGCCGCGATATTGCTCCAACTGACCGGGGTTGTTGGCAAGGATTTCAGCGATCACCGCTTCGATTGCGCCGGTGTCGCTGGTTTGTTTCAGGCCCTTTTCTTCGACAATCGCCGCAGCGCCTTGTCCTGTCTCCAGCATGATTTCGAACACTTGCTTGGCAATGCTGCCGGAAATCGTGCCGTCCGCAACAAGGCCGAGCAATTCGGCGGCTTGGGTTGGCGACACGGGGCTTTCTTCCAAGGACTTGCCCATTTTGTTCAGCGCGCCGAACAGTTCGGATAACAGCCAGTTGGAACCTTGCTTGGCATCGACACCGGCAGCCAGCAGATCCTCAAACCAGAACGCGGTTTCGGCTTCGGCGGTCAGCACAGCGGCGGCATAGGCGGTCAGGCCCATCGCCTCATAGCGCACCCGCTTTGCATCGGGCAGTTCGGGTAAGGATTCGCGGCATTCCTCAAGAAATTCGTCGCTCAACTCAACCGGCAACAGGTCGGGATCGGGGAAATAGCGGTAATCATGCGCGTCTTCTTTGCTGCGCATCGACCGCGTTTCCATCTTGTTCGGGTCAAACAGCCGCGTTTCCTGCACTACCGCGCCGCCGTCTTCGATCAAATCGACCTGTCGCCGCGCCTCTACTTCTATTGTCTGCATGACAAAGCGGATCGAGTTGACGTTTTTCGTCTCGGTCCGCGTGCCCAGTTCGCCACCGGGTTTCCGCACGCTGACATTCACGTCGGCGCGCATCGAGCCCTCCTCCATATTGCCGTCGCAACTGCCGACATAGCGGAGGATTGAACGCAGCTTTTTGACATAAGCTCCTGCTTCGGCAGGAGAATTCATGTCAGGTTTAGACACGATTTCCATCAACGCGACGCCGCACCGGTTCAGGTCAACATAGGACATCGTCGGATGCTGATCGTGCATCAGCTTGCCCGCATCCTGTTCAACATGGATACGTTCGATGCCGATGGTCTTGCGCGGGGAATCGGCGTCTTTCTCGTCGAGAATAACCTCAATCTCGCCCTCGCCCACTATTGGATGATACAGCTGCGAAATCTGATAGCCCTGCGGCAGATCGGCGTAGAAATAATTCTTCCGATCAAACCGTGAATAGCGATTAATCTGTGCGTTAATCGCCATGCCTGTGCGGACAGCCTGACGGATGCACTCTCGGTTCACCACCGGCAACATCCCCGGCATCGCAGCATCGACCAGCGAGACATGACTATTCGGCTCGCCGCCATAGGCTGCCGAAGCGCCGGAAAATAGCTTAGCATTCGACGTAACCTGCGCATGAACCTCAAGGCCAATCACGACCTCCCATTCACCAGATTCGCCTTGGATGCGGTATGTTGATTCAGTCATCGATTTTTTGCTTTCCTGACTCGCTGTCAAAGCGCGCCTCGCCTATATTCTTTTTGGTGCCAAAACGATTGATGAGATAAAACAGCACGCCAAAACCAATTGCAGAATAGAGCAGCCAATCTTTGTCTGTCATACTACCACCACTTCTGTGCTTCTGCTGTAAAGCCAGCACGTTCTTCAATAGCTAGCCCTGCGTTCAGCACAGCCTGTTCATCCAGCGCCTTGCCGATGATCTGCAAGCCCAGAGGCAAGCCTTGCTTGTCGATACCGCCCGGCACCGACATCGCAGGCAATCCGGCCAGCGAGGCAGGCACGGCGAACACGTCGTTCAAATACATCGACAACGGATCGCTAGTTTTCTCGCCCAATCCGAACGCGGCACTTGGCGCAGTTGGCGCGAGGATCAGGTCGCATTGGCCCCAAGCTTGCTCAAAATCGCGTGCGATCAACGCCCGCACTTTTTGCGCTTGCGTGTAATACGCGTCGTAGAAACCGGCGCTGAGCACATAGGTGCCAATCATGATACGGCGGCGGACTTCTTCGCCGAAACCTGCGGCGCGGGTGGCGGCGTACATGTCTTGCAGGCCTGCACCATCGGGCAAATCGCGCAAACCGTATCGCACGCCGTCATAGCGCGCGAGGTTTGACGAAGCCTCGGCAGGGGCGATGATATAGTATGCGGGCAGCGCATATTTGGTGTGCGGCAGGCTGATCTCGACAATCTCTGCGCCCGCATCGCGCAACCATGCGATGCCATTGTCCCACATCGCCGCGATGTCTTCGTCGATGCCGTCGAGGCGATATTCCTTGGGGATACCAATGCGTTTGCCGCGCAGGTCGCCGGACAGGCCAGCCTCCCATTCGGGCACAGGCAGATCGAGCGAGGTTGAATCCTTGGGATCAAAACCCGCCATCGCCTCCAGCATGATCGCACAATCGCGCACGTCGCGTGCCATCGGTCCAGCTTGGTCGAGCGAGCTGGCAAAGGCGACAATGCCCCAACGGCTGCAACGGCCATAGGTTGGCTTGATGCCGCTGATGCCCGTAAACGCCGCAGGCTGGCGGATCGAGCCGCCGGTGTCGGTGCCGGTCGCCGCTGGGCAAAGCCGTGCGGCGATGGCAGTCGACGAACCGCCCGACGAACCGCCGGGGGCAAGTGCTGCATTACCGCCATCATTGCGCCGCCAGGGCGAAATCACATTGCCGAAATAGCTGGTCTCGTTTGATGAGCCCATCGCGAACTGATCAAGGTTCAACTTGCCAAGCATCCCGGCTCCTGCGGCCCAAAGCTTGCCCGACACGGTCGATTCATATTGCGGGATAAAGCCTTCAAGCATGTGGCTGGCGGCGGTGGTCTGCATGCCCTCGGTGCAGAACAGATCCTTCATGCCAATCGGCACACCCGCCATTTTGCCGAGTGGCTTGCCAGCAGCGCGGTCGGCATCGACGGCCTTTGCAGCTTCGACGGCCTTTTCCGGTGTTTCGACAATGAAAGCGTTCAGCACTCTGGCGGCAGCGACGTTGGCGTTGAAGGCTTCAGCGGTTTCAACAGCGGTGAATTCGCCGGAGGCTACGCCAGAGCGAATGGCGGCAACGCCGAGTTTGGTGAGGTCAGTCATATTACAAGCACCGTAGGGCTGAGCCTGTCGAAGCCCGCCTCTCAGAGTTGCGCTGTGCCGTGAGGCGCCCTTCGACAGGCTCAGGGCTGCGGATAATTTTCAAGGAAAGCATTACCATCACTCAATCACCTTTGGCACGCCAAAGAATATGCCTTCGCGCGCAGGGGCATTGGCGAGCACTTTGTCGCGCATATTACCATCGGTCACGACATCGTCGCGCATGCGCAGCGCGTTGGGGATGACAGCGGTCATCGGCTCTACGCCGGTCACATCCACCTCGCCCAATTGTTCGACCCAGGCGAGGATGCCATTCAGCTCCCCGACCATTTTTTCGGCCTCTAGTTCGCTGATCGCGATACGGCTGAGCCGCGCGATCTTGTTCACGGTATCTTTATCGACTGACATGCAAGAGCGCCTAGCAGCGTGGGTTTATGGCTTCAAGCGGGGATGCGCGGAAAGTGGCGCTATTTCTCGAAAACGTCGCCAATCGGTTTGCCGTCGACATAGACCTGCTGCATTTCCACTTTGCGGATCTCGACTTTGGTATCAGGCGCAACCTCCGTTGCATCATCGCCGCTATTGATTGGTGGCCCCATATATTGGTTCGACCAAACCATAGCCTTTGGCGCTACTGAATAACGATTGCCATTCGCTTTGTTGCGGGCATCGATTGCATCCACTTCCGCTTGTGTTGGACGCTGATAAATTTCCGAACGGACGTTATCGTCTTTATGTTTCGGCCCGACAATGATGATCCGATTATCGCTCAACCAGATGATTCGGCAAGGAAAGCGGCAAGCACCATCGCGTACGAGTTCTTGCCGCGACTTCTTATCCAGAATTCTATCTGCGGGAATGTAAGAGAAATTCTCGCCCCATTCGCCGCTCTGCTCGACTTTAACGTCGCTTTCAACATCCCACCGATCATCAGATGCCAAGGCCGTTTTCGCAGATTGTTTCTGAAATTCCGAACCTGATTTGGACAAAGCCGTCAGCGCCGCCCGACCTTTTGGCCCGAAATCAAAGGCCATCGCTTTCCAGTCAAACTCAGCTTCTTTCGTCTTGCCGGATTTCAACCGAGCGACCTGATCCCTCGCAGACATTGCCCCAAAATCTAGGATCGGCATTGCAAGAAACAGCGCCAACCCGCAAATACCCAGCGCGATTTTGATGTTGGCGGGGCGCAGATGATCGTCCCAATCGAGCGGCGCTTTTACCCGCAACGCTTTTGCCACCGATACCAGATAGGCAACGCCATACACACAGGCGACCACCACCGCGATCAGCCCCCAGATACGGTCAGGCGTCCAGCCATATTGGCCAATCCGCACGCCCATCGACAGCGCGGAAATCACCGCCAACGGCAATATCGACAGCGAAAGAAGCAAGGCTGACCCGCGCAACACCCGGTTGCTGCTGCCATCCGCTTTGCCATCGCCGATCACAGCGTTGATCAGGCCAACGGCTCCGGCCGCGGTAAACAGCAACACTGGCGTGGTGGGCACACCCGAATCCCACAAAGGCGCTAGGCCGGTAAACGGCAGCGAAACGAGAAAGCCGACAAGAGCAATCGCCAGAACCGGAGCCAGAACCGAGAATATCACGAGCACCAGCTTTTGCAGCGTCGCTAACAGAGCATCACGCTCACGCAGCAACCCCAATGCAGCGCCAAAGGCAAAGCCCGCAAGGATCGCGTTGAACCAGTCTTCGCGCAGCAGTTCAGTGAAAAACTTGATGCCGATCAGAGAGAATAACTGTCCTATGAGGTGCGCCAAGAGGAAAGACACGCCGGTGAAGGCAAGAGAGGCCGCACCAAGAACTGCGTCGGTCCATACATGCCCGTGCAGACGTGCATAAGGAAAGCGCCAGCCGCCCTCGTCGCGCACAGTCTGAAACAAAGGTGCAGCAATCAGCAGGGCGAATAAGCCTGCAAGGAACGGATATTCAGCGATTTCTCCGCCCTTGTTATAAGAAGCCGTGAACCAGCCCACGAAAGCCAGAATCGCTGCGCTTCCCAAGGCAAAAGCCACCGCCCATAATAACCGGCGCAGCTCCGCCGTCAGCACAAACGCCAATGTCGCGATGATGACAAAAGTCGCCGCCACCTGCCGCCAAATGGCTGGATCGCCAGAATTATCGATCAGCCGATTGACCGCAAAAGCCCCCGCCGCACAAACGACAGCCCATATCCACGGCCGCAAATTCCAGCTTTCATCCTCGGCAGAGCGGCGAATCGATTCCATGTTGTGCATCCCCTGTTCAAGCAGCGTGTGCATACTGGCATTGCGTCCCCCTGCCCTGCAAGGCTATTAGCTGAACTCATGGTAATAAAATTTCTCTACTTCGTCGCTGGCATGATCGTGCTGGTGCTCACCGGGGCCTTTGTCGTGCGCGTGTACGAAAAGGAGCTGACCGAATATGCGCTCGTCCCCGACACCCAATTTGAAAAACAAGCGGCGCTAGCGACAAGCATCTATGACGACCCGAAAATGTGGTTCGCGATGGGGCGCAATGTTGGCCCAGAAAATCCGGTGAAGTTTGTGCCGCTGGGTGCATCAGAAACGAAAGCGCCCGGCCAGGCCGCAATCTTTTTCATCCACCCGACCAGTTACATGGAAAAAAACCATTGGAATGCACCGCTGGATGATCAACTGTCGCAAGACCGTGCAAAGCTGTTCCTGCGCGGCATGGCCAGCGCCTTTGCGCCATCGGGCGAAGTCTGGGCTCCGCGCTATCGCCAAGCCGCCATCGGCGCGTTCTTGACGGTGAAGCCAGAGGGGCAACAGGCATTGAATGCGGCGTATCAGGATGTTTTGCAAGCGTTTGACGCCTTTGCCGCGAAGGTACAAAAAGACCGGCCAATCATTCTTGCCGGACATAGCCAAGGCGCGCTGCACCTGACGCATTTGTTGAAAGACCGGATTGCTGGCAAAGCCATCGCCAAGCGCATTGTCGCCGCGTATGTCGTTGGCTGGCCAGTGTCATCCGTCACCGACACCGGCCCAATGGGGATGCAGCCCTGCGGCTCGCCAGACCAAACCGGCTGTCTGATGAGCTGGCAAAGCTTTGCCGAACCTGCCGATTACGCGCGCATCACTGACCTGTATGACAGCACCACCGGTTTTGACGGTAACCCGCGCGCGGGAACAACGCTTGTTTGCACCAACCCGCTGAACGGTGGCGCTGCTCCCGACGCGCCGCTGGAGGCCAATCTGGGGACGTTAAAGCCGTCCTCTGATTTGCAATCGGGCGAGATCGTCCCCGCAGCCGTCGGTGCACGCTGTGACGATCGCGGGTTTCTGCTGATTGGTGATCCGCCCAAAATGGGGCCTTATGTCCTGCCGGGCAATAATTTCCATGTGTATGACTATCCTTTGTTCTGGACCAATGTGCGCGCGGATGCGTTGTGGCGGGTGCAGAAATTCTTGGCCGGAAAACGGTAGTGATTTGTTCAACGGTTGTTGATTATCGCGAGGCACTGCCAAATGGCGGAGTGCTAATCGCGCTTGATTTGGGCACAACGACAATTGGTACAGCATTCTGTGATGCGGGATGGAGCTTTGCCTCGCCCGCCGGGTTGATCCGCCGTACGAAATTTACCAAGGACAAAGCGTTGCTGGTTCAAACCATCGCTACGCGCGAAACCAAAGGTATCGTCATCGGCCTGCCGCTGAATATGGACGGCAGCGAATCGCCGCGCAGCCAATCGAGCCGGTCGTTTGCCGCAAACATTAAAGACCTTGGCCTACCGATACTGCTTTGGGACGAACGCTGGTCCACGGTGGCTGCTGAACGCTTTATGATCGAGGCGGATATGAGCCGCGCCAAACGCGCCGAACGCATCGACAGCGCAGCAGCAGCGCACATTCTACAGGGCGCGATTGATGCGTTGGTGGTTTGAAAGCGTTCTGACCGCGCTCGTCCCCAGCCCGATTCGTCATGCTGAACTCGTTTCAGCATCCATTTATCCGCCAAAAACGGTGGTAAAATAAGCAAGCCAACGTCGAAGTTTGCGGCTATTAATAGGTGTCAGGACAAGCGGAATGATGGACCCTGAAACAAGTTCAGGGTGACGAACTATGTAAAATGGATGGGGTTGAGTTGTTGTCCAAACCCGCCTACTGAACTGCCTTTAATGACATCGCCACAAACCGCTTCATCGGACCGCTTTCCAGCTGGGTCCGCCGCTTTTCCGCATACGCATCTATTGGGCATCGCCGGGTTGCAACCGTGGGAGATTGCTTTCGTCCTACAAGAGGCGGAGCAATGGGTCGCACTGAACCGCTCTGGCGCGGCAAAACGCGATGACCGGTTGCGCGGATTGACCATCATCAATGCCTTTTTTGAAAATAGTACGCGCACCTTGCTGTCGTTTGAAATCGCCGGAAAGCGGCTGGGCGGTGATGTCGTCAATATGCACGCGGCGCAATCGAGCACCAAAAAGGGTGAAACACTGATCGACACCGCAATGACGCTCAACGCCATGCGCGCCGATGCGATTGTTATTCGGCACGGTAGCTCAGGCGCGGTGAATCTGATCTCGGAAAAAGTGGACTGCCCCGTGTTGAACGCAGGCGACGGGACGCACGAACATCCGACACAGGCATTGCTCGATGCGCTGACGATCAAGCGACGCAAGGGGCGGGTTGACGGCTTGGTTGTTACCATCTGCGGCGACATTCTCCACAGCCGGGTGGCGCGGTCGAATATGTTGTGCCTGACCGCCTTGGGTGCGCAGGTGCGCGTTGTTGCGCCCCCTGCCCTGATGCCTGCCGAAATCGGACTATTCGGCGTCCAAGCCTTTCACCATTTTGACGACGCTTTGCCCGGCAGCGATGTTGTGATGATGTTGCGGCTGCAGAACGAGAGGATGCAGGGCGATTTCATCCCCTCGCCGCGCGAATATTTTCATCTTTATGGGCTTGATGCACGGCGATTGGCGCTGGCCAAGCCCGATGCTTTGGTTATGCACCCCGGCCCAATGAATCGCGGCGTAGAAATTGCCAGCCATATCGCCGATGATTTGGAACGATCCGCGATCACCGAACAAGTCGAGATGGGGGTCGCAGTACGTATGGCCTGTCTGGACATCCTGACACGACGAGCGCGCGGCGTGGAGGGTTGGACATGACCGGAACGAACATCCTGAACGGTGCACTGATTTTGCCCGGCAAAGCAGAACCCGAAACGGGCCACCTTTTCGTCAGCAACGACCGCATCGAAACCGTTGGCAAAGCCGATCCGCATGGTGAAACGCTGGATGCGACTGGCCTGATCGTCGCCCCTGGCATTATCGACCTTGGCGTATTTGCGACCGATAAACCCGCATTTCGCTTTGGCGGTATCACGCGCGCCGCGTTGATGCCCGACCAGTCGCCCGCGCATGACGATCCGGCAACGATCCGTTTTGCAGGGCGCAAGGGAAAACCTGAATTCTGGGTCCATCCCCTCGCCGCCGCCACAAAAGGGCTCGATGGTCAGCACATGGCCGAGATTGCGTTGATGAAAGACGCAGGGGCACGCGGCGTGGCCACGGGTCGACGCTGGATCGCTGATTCGGGGATCATGCTGCGGCTAATGCGCTATTGCGCGATGCTTGACCTGCCGCTGTTTGTGCATAGCGAGGATGCTGGGCTAACAGGGAATGCCGTGGCGACGACCGGCGCCAATGCTACATTGCTGGGCCTCGCCAGCGCATCGCCCGCTGCGGAAATGCTCTCGATCCAGCGCGACCTTGTTCTGGCAGAAGAAAGCGGCGCGCATATCCATTTCCGCCAGGTCACTACCGCGCGCGGGCTGGATCTTATCCGCGCCGCAAAAGCAAAGGGCTTGCGCGTCACTTGTGGCATCACCCCTGCCCATTTGTTCCTATCCGACACGGCATTAACAGGATTCCGCACGTTCGCGCGGCTTTCACCGCCGTTGCGCAGCGAGGATGATCGGCTGGCATGTATTGCCGCCATCGCCGACGGAACCATCGATGTTCTGTCGTCCGGCCACGATCCGCGCGGGCCAGAGGATAAGCGCCTGCCCTTTGCCGATGCAGCCCCAGGAATGGCGGGGGCGGAAACGTTGCTGGCACTTTCGCTCAATCTTGTCCGCGATGGTCACATCACTATCGGGCGGTTGTTTGAATTGTTGGCTACAACCCCGGGTCGTATCTTGGGCGTAAAAGCCGGTGAAATTGCCGAAGGGATGGAAGCGGATTTGATCTTTATCGATCCCGAAACGCCTTGGCAGGTCGATAGCGACAAGATGGCCGCGATGGCGGGGAACACCCCGTTTGATAAGCTGCCAGTGCAAGGCCGCGTCCGCAAAATGATGAAGGGCGGCAGGATATTGTAATCCCACCGCCCTTGGCATCGTTGAATAAATTAGGATTTAGCGTGCGGCGAGCTTAACCGCTTTACGTGGTTTCGCTTGTGCCATACGCACAGGAGCCGATGTTTCGCCGCCCGCCGAACGGACGATGCAATCGCCGCCCTTGGCTTTAATGGCCTGACATGCAGCAACCGCCGACGCTTTGTTGCCAAAGCCCATCGCCGCCAACCGTGTCAGCTTTTTGCCGTTGACCGTGACGGACGAGCTGGCCGATTCAAAGCCTTGCAAGACGCCGTATTTTGACTGAAGCTTGCCCCATGCTTCTTTGGCATTGGCGGACGACGAATAGGCGCCAAGCTGCACCAAATGGGTACCGGCAACGGATTTCGTCGCAGCTGGACGGGTATCGGCCAAGGCAAGCTTTACCGGCGCTTTGACGGCGGCTTCTGCGGCTTTTGACGGACCAACGGGTGCCTTAATCAACGGCGCTTCAAATGCTGGAGCAGCACTTGCCACTGCAACCTGAACGCTTTCTTCCGCACCGACACCAAAATCAACGGGTGCCGCACCAATCGCAGCGAGTTCACCAACGGGTTCGGCCATCGCAAAGGACGTTGCTTCCGGTGCAGCGACTGACGCCATCTGAACATCAGTTGATGCTGCGTTCAATGCCAGGCGGACAGGTTGACCTGTATCAGCCTGCGCCTTTACACCGAGCAACCCAGCAACGCGGACCTCATAGGCACCGGGCCGTGCATATTGCGCCCATTGGACGATCCGCTGGTCGACCACTGTCTGTGGCATATCTTGCGACGCCATAACCTGTGCTTCACGCCAGCGGTTATCGAGCGCATAGGCCAAAGCGAGATTTTGACGGGTCCGCGAAGTGGCGTTGTTTGAACGGATTGCGTCAACCAGCACGTCAACCGCGCGTTTATTGTCACCAGCCAATGCGAGCGCAAGACCATAATCGCTTGCAGGCAGAATGGCGCGGTGCGCATCCACCAAAGAGATTGCGGATTCGACTTTGCCCTGCGCTGTTTTTGCCAAGGCTAGGCTGACAATGGTACGCGGATCGGCTTGGCCGAGTTCGACAACATCCATCAATGTGCGTTCAGCGGCAACAAAGCGGCCCTGCTGCATGTAAATGCGGGCGAGCAACGCGCGATATTCGACATTGCGCAGTTCGCCCTCAACAGCGGCCTCGGCATAGGTCAACGCCTTATCGACCTGACCTTTCGCTAGCATCTTTTCAGATTTCTGGGCCCAAGCCAGCGCCTTTTTGGCCTGTGCGTCGGCAGAGACATTGGCAGATGCGCTGGACACACCCATTTGCGTGCAGCCGACACTCGGCACAGCAATGAACGCGGTCGAAATCGCAAGTTTAAAGAATAGCGTGTTGTTCATGACAATACCTCAGTTTCGGTGACTGTTCTGGGATTTCTGGGGTGGAAGCTGCGCTGCAAGAGCACCAATTTCCGGCATAGATTCGATAAATGCGTCGAGTGCTGCGGTGACCAGCTGTTGCGCCGACCGGTTGCTAACGGCGCAGGCGAGACGCAGGCGCAGATGGCGGTCGCCGTCGAGGCGCAGTGTAAACGCCGACTTTGCTTTCATCCCAGGTTCGGCACGCGGCGTTTTCGCCTTTGGCGTAGCTGCGGCGACTGCGACGGGCTTGGCCGTTACAATCGATACAACTGGTGCTGGCGGTGCGTCGTAATGCAGCGCTTCTGTTTGCTCGGCCTGAACATGCAATTGTTCCGCAATGCGGTCCTGCTGTGCCTTAACCTCTGGCTTAACCTCGGGAACGGCGGCGGCGAGCGGATTGTGACCTATTTCATGGTCATGATCCATTGGCGCATTGTGATCAGGATTAACGTCATATCCCATGTCGTTCCAACCAAGGTCGTCATGGACATTGGCGCTGGTTTCAACGGTTCCGTTGTTCATTTGACGCCGCATCGCTGGGCGTGCATCTCCCTTGCGGGCCAATAGACCCGATGACAAGGATGCGAATGGTTTGGCTTCTGCCATGTTCATGCCCCCTCTTCGCTTTACCCGATGACCCGGCGGCCAAAGCCACCCATCGGACGTGCTTGGGGAAGCTGCGGATTGGCCGCAGCGGCAGGGGCGCTGAACACTGTACGTCGGAAATTCTTTTCCAGCCGATCAGATATATAGGTCCACAAGGCTCGGATTTCGTTGGCGGAACGCCCGTTAGGATCAACTTCCATCACGGTGCGGCCATCGATCATCGATGCGGCAAAGTCGGTACGGTGATGCAATGTAATTGGAGCGACTGTTCCATGTTGTGACAAGGCAACGGCAGCTTCAGACGTAATCTTCGCTTTTGGCGTTGCACCGTTGACAACAAACAGTAATGGTTTGCCAGCACGCTCGCATAAGTCAACCGTTGCACCCACAGCGCGCAAATCATGCGGGCTTGGGCGGGTCGGGACGACAATCAGTTCAGCGACTGAAATAACGCTCTGGATCGCCATCGTGATCGCAGGCGGCGTATCAATAACGGCCAGTTTGAAACCTTGTTGGCGCAGAACCGCAAGGTCGGATGCCAGTCGCGCCACAGTGGTTTGGGCAAAGGCCGGAAGGTCGGCGTCACGTTCGTTCCACCAATCGGCAAGCGACCCTTGCGGATCGATGTCGATCAATGCAACAGGGCCTGCGCCAGCCAATTGTGCCTGGACTGCCAAATGGCCGGACAATGTTGTTTTGCCCGATCCGCCTTTTTGTGATGCCAATGCGAGTACCCTCACATCATTCCCCTTTTGGTAAGCTGTTTGGAAGGGATGTGACAGAACAGGGCTAATAATCAGTTAACGGCGTTTGCGGTTTCTACTGATCAGCGCCCCCAAGACGCGCCTGCCATCTTAACCTCTGGAGCGCGTGAAAGCGGCGTATCTGCTATCTCTGATAGTTAAGCCGTTCATAAAATCTGTTTACCAAATTGCAGCAAGTCTATGTTATGGGCTGCATAACGATTATCCTTGGAGTTGGGTCGATGAAGAAACTGGGTCTCGCCGCAAAAGCTGCCGTCATGGCGCTTTCGCTTACTGTGGCTGCGCAACCGTTGCTTGCTGACGTCAAAACGGGCGTCGATGCCTGGACGCGCGGTGAATATGACAAAGCGGTCAAGGAGTGGCGCGATCCAGCCCTTAAAGGCGATGCCGATGCGCAGTTCAACATGGGCCAAGCCTATAAACTGGGCCGCGGCGTTAAAACTGATTTGGATGTTGCCGCCGATTGGTATCTGCGCGCCGCCCGCCAAGGCCATATGCAAGCGTCTGACTCCTATGGCCATTTGCTGCACTATCGCGGCAAAGTGACCGAAGCGATGCCCTATCTGCAAGCATCCGCCGATCGCGGAGAGCCGCGCTCGCAATATTTGCTCGGAACAGAATTGTTTAACGGCACGAATGTCGGCAAGGATTGGGTGAAAGCCTATGCGTATATGACGCGCGCGTCATCGTCCGGACTCGCCCCTGCCTCGCGCAGCCTTTCGCAAATGGATCAGTACATCCCGCTAGAACAGCGCCAACAAGGCGTTGCCTTGGCTGGCGATTTGGAGCGGCGCGCCGGCAAAACCCGCAGCGATCAGCTTGCCGGTTTTGATATCAATACAAAGCCACCCGCGCCAATTGCCAAGCCAGTGACCTTGCCGCCATCAAAGCCAACGCAAGACACCAGCCAGCCGGGATTCCCCGGCGAAGTGCCGCCATTGCCCGGTGAAAAGCCTTATCCGACTGTCAAACCAGCGCCGGTCACCAAGCCAGCGCCCGTGGCGACAAGCGGCAATTGGCGCATTCAACTGGGTGCGTTTGGCGATGAAAATAACGCGAAAAAACTTTGGACGTCGCTTGAAGGCAAAATCGGCGATCTTGCGGGCCTAACGCCTTATTTGAAAGCCGCTGGCAATGTGACGCGCTTGCAAGCTGGTCCATTCGCCACGCGCAGCTCGGCAGAGGCTATGTGCGGCAAAGTTAAAGCAACGGGGCAAGCTTGTCTGGTGACCACGAACTAAGGACAGAGCCGTTCTATGTCACGACCCAGCGTCCGGCGGGCGCTGGCGTTGCCCGGCTCTGTGAAATAATAGGCCGTACCACTCATGCTGGCGCGCGCGGTGCAATAGCTAGCGCATCCTGCAGGAACCGATCCTGGAAAGCGCAGCTGAATACCGTCAAATTCGGCGTCAAAGCTGCATGTGTCCTTACCGCTGAGCGTGATCCGCACTTTTTCGTTTGAAAATTCCGCACTGCCCTGCGCCTCGCATTTGCTGTCCGGGCCAAACACCGCGAGCATCCCAATATCAAAGCTGCCGCCGTCACCCACCGCACAGAATTTATCAACGCCAAGGTCGCTGCGTGTTTCAAACCGCCCAGCCAACGCGCGGCCTTCGGGGTCGGGAAGCAGCCCTTTAGCAATCGCCTGCTCGTCCAATGCGCGGCTAGCATCCGTTTTCGGCGCCTGTTTGGTGTCGGTTTCGCCACATGCGCTCAGCACCAAAGCGAGCAACAGTATCGACCGCACGCGCATCACAGCTGCTCCAGCCCGTCATTTGCAACGCGCCTGTAAAAACAGCTGCGCTCGCCAGTATGACAAGTCGGCCCATCGGGCTTTGCTACGATCCAGATCGCATCCTGATCGCAATCAATCCGCATCTCAACCACATGGAGGAAATGCCCGCTACTTTCGCCTTTTTGCCATAGCTTGCCGCGGCTTCGGGAATGGAAATGCACCGTTCCCGTATTGCGCGTGGCGGCAAGCGCTTCGTCATCCATAAACCCGACCATCAATACCACGCCATCGGCGGCATCTGTCACCACCGCGCAAATCAGCCCATTGGCGTCATATTTCGGGTTCAGGTCCAGTCCGGTTTCGCGCGCTTTATCCATCAGATGCTGCTAGCCGACCGACCGGCCTGAGGCAATGGACGCGTTTTTGTGACGAAACGATAACAAAGGGCAGACAAAGCCGCCCCCCTCGCTTATAGGCGCAGCCATCACGCACGCGCAGATTCGGGACATCACGGCAATGCTGACCACCAATCCTTTTGATGACGACAAGCTGCGCGAAGAATGCGGCATTTTTGGCGTTTATGACACCGATGGCGCAGCCGCTATGGTTGCACTCGGCCTGCATGCTTTGCAGCATCGCGGACAAGAAGCTGCTGGCATCACCAGTTTTGACGGCACCGAATTCCACACCCACCGCGCGATGGGCCATGTCGCCGGCAATTTCGACCGCGAGGAAGTAATCGGCGGCTTGCGTGGCCGGATGGCGGCTGGGCATGTGCGTTATTCGACAACCGGTGAAACCTCGCTGCGCAATGTGCAGCCGCTCTATGCAGAACTGTCCACCGGTGGCTTTGCCGTTGCGCATAACGGAAACATCTCCAACGCAACCTATTTGCGGCGCGGTCTGGTTGGGCGCGGATCGATATTCCAGTCAACGTCCGACACCGAAGTCATCATCCATCTGGTCGCGACATCGGGCCAACGCGCTTTACTCGATCGGTTGATCGATGCGCTGCGCCAAGTCGAAGGCGCTTACTCGCTGATCTGTGTTACATCAGAGGGGCTGATTGCTTGCCGTGATCCATTGGGCATCCGGCCTTTGGTTATGGGAAAGCTTGGCGATTCGACGATCTTCGCATCCGAAACGGTGGCACTCGATATCGTCGGCGCTGAATTTGTCCGTTCGGTTGAACCCGGCGAAATTATCATCGTCAACGAAAGCGGGATGAAATCGCACAAGCCGTTTATGCGCGGCCAAGCGCGACCCTGCATCTTTGAGCATGTCTATTTTTCACGCCCCGATTCCATCGTCGACGGCAACAGCGTCTATTCAGTGCGCAAAGCCATTGGCGCAGAGCTAGCGCGCGAAAACGGCGTTGATGTCGACTATGTCATCCCCGTGCCAGACAGCGGCACACCTGCAGCATTGGGCTATGCAGAGGCATCGGGCATTCCGTTTGAGCTTGGCATCATCCGGTCACATTATGTGGGCCGCACCTTTATCCAACCCGGCGACGGCGTCCGTCATTTGGGCGTGAAGTTAAAACACAACGCAAACCGCAATCTGGTGGCGGGCAAGAAAATCGTTTTGATCGACGATTCGATCGTGCGCGGCACAACGTCGCTGAAAATCGTTCAGATGATGCGCGAGGCGGGTGCGACCGAAGTGCATATGCGGATCGCCAGCCCGCCGACGATGAACAGCTGCTATTACGGCGTTGATACTCCAGAGCGAGATAAGCTGCTCGCCAGCAATATGAATATCGAGGAAATGCGGGAATTCATCCACGCCGACAGCCTCGCGTTTTTGACTATCGACGGTTTGTACCGCGCTTTGGGCGAAAACGGGCGCGATCCCGAACGCCCATCGCATTGCGATGCTTGCTTTACCGGCGACTATCCCACCAGCCTGACCGATCAAGACGAGGTTATGTCCGCTGGTCAGTTGAAACTACACGCGGTCGGATAAGTCATGACGATATTTGCTGGACGAATCGCCCTTGTCACGGGCGCGAGCAGAGGCATTGGCGCAGCAATTGCCGAGAAACTGACTGCGGAAGGCGCGCATGTAATTTTGACCGCGCGCACTGCGAAAGACCTAGAAGCGGTTGAAGACCGAATTTTTGCAGCGGGCGGCAGCGCGACGATCGCGCCACTGGACCTGACCGAAACCGGGAGCATTGACCGGCTTGCGGCGGCGCTGCGCGAACGCTGGGGCAAAATCGATTATCTGGTGCTGAATGCCGCTATGCTTGGTACTTTGTCGCCAGTTCCGGTCATTGATGCTGCGGAATTCAATCGCGTTTTGACGCTGAACGTGCTGGCACAACACGCGATGATCGCCTCGTTCGACGATCTGCTCCGCGCTAGCGAAGCCGGACGTTTAGTTGTGATGACCAGCAGCGTGGGCAGCAAACCGCGCGCCTATTGGGGCGCCTATGGCGCGTCGAAGGCAGCGCTCGAAAATCTGGCTTTAAGCTATGCCGAGGAAGTCCAGAACCTGTCACGAGTCAAAGTAGCGATTGTCGATCCCGGCAAAACGCGAACCAAAATGCGGGCATTAGCCTATCCCGGTGAAAATCCAGCTACGCTTAAAGAGCCAGCCATTGTTGGTGAGGCGATTGCCAAATTACTTGCTGACGATTTTGATACCGGTACACGCCTCGCCATAGGCGAATAGAGTGTAAAGAAGGCGGAAAGAAAATAAGATGGTAAGATGGTACGAATGCCCTTCCCACCTTCTTTCCTTTCCGCCTTCTTTATAATTACTTCCCTTTGATTTTGGAATATCCCGACAAGGCCCGTTCACGCGCTTCTCGGTGGCCAACTATCTTTTTGGGATAGGCTGATGGCCTCCGCCCAAACTCCTCCGGGTCATGAATATAGGGATTATCCAACGCCGCCAATTCAGGCACCCATTTGCGGATATAGTCGGTCGCATCGAACTTCTCAGACTGCGATAACGGCGCCATGATGCGGACGAACATATTGCTGTCCACGCCCGTCCCCGCCGTCCACTGCCAATTGGTCGCGTTGCTGCCATAATCGGCATCGACCAAAGTATCCCAAAACCATTGCTCACCCACGCGCCAGTCGATGAGTAAGTGTTTGATCAGAAACGACGCTGCGATCATCCGCACGCGGTTGTGCATCCAGCCCGTCGCCCATAGTTCGCGCATTCCGGCGTCGACGATGGGGTAGCCGGTGCGGCCTTGCTGCCACGCCTTTAGTTCCGCCGCGACTACCGGGTCACCCACATCGCGCCACGAAAATGCATCAAACGCATCGCGTGCATTTTTGACACCATAATCCGGAAACTGCGTAATGACGTTCTGGCTATATTCGCGCCAAACGAGTTCTTTCAGAAACACCTCAACCGAACCACCCGCGCGCATCGCGGCGTGCCAGCATTGACTGGGCGTGATTTCACCGAAATGCAGATGGGGGGACAGAAAGCTGGTCCCTTTGACAGACGGGAAATTGCGGTCTTCATCATAGCGGTTGGCGCGTGGCAAAAAGTCTTCAAGCCTTTCTTGCGCGCTTGCTTCGCCCGGGGTCCACATACCGCGCATGCCGCCCGCCCAATCGGGTTTCGTCGGAAGCAAGCCCCAGTCGCTGAGTGCATCGCTGGCTGGCCATTTGTCCGGCGCGATTATACTTTCCGGCGCTACCAAAGGCGCAGGCGGCGGCATATGCGCCGATAGTGCTCGCCAAAAGGGCGTATAGATTTTGAAATCCCCGCCGCTGCCGGTTTTCACGCTGCCCATCGGCATCAGGTAATTGCCGTGATGGCGGACGAGATTGACGCGATCCTTTAACGTCCGCTCCGCATTGCGCCACCAGGGTTCATAATGGCGAAGGCAATGCACCGCCGACGCGCCGGTTTCGGCAACCAAGGCGGGCAAGACATCGCACACATTTCCGCGCCGGAGGATCAACCGCGAACCGAGCTTTTGCAAATCCGCATCGAGCGCGGTCAGGCTATGATGCAGCCACCAGCGCGACGCGCCACCCATACGGCGATGCTTGGGTGTTTCATCGTCTAAAATAAAGACCGGGATGACGGCCTCGCCGCTTTCAACCGCCGCCAAAAGGGCGGCCTGATCGGCAAGGCGCAAGTCACGGCGGAACCAGAGGATTTGGGTCATGATAACGCCTTAACCGGAGACATACGGTATAGGCAATGCAGGGTTACCGCGCCGGGATCTCGGTCGGCACGGGAATCCGTAACAAAAAGCGGTCGCCTATACGCGGGTCCATAAAACGCTGATCCCGGATGATCAGCGCATCGTCCTGTTGTTCCAGAACCGGCATCCGCGACCAAAACAGAAAGGCCGCAGCATCGCTACCCGGGTCCGCAACAACGCGGAATGGCATCGTACGGCTGGCTGCCCCTTGCCCCATATTGTGCGGGCGAACCTCGCCCAATAAAACAGGGCCAGTCCCAAGGCTGTAAGAACCAGAGCCATAATCCTGCTCGTCCCGCCAAACGATCTCGCGTTGCCAAAAGGCGATGGGAACCGGGTTGGCGACGACCTCCGGTTCGAGCATGGATGCGGTTGGATCGTAACGTGCGATGATCTGATCGCGCGCCATCGATTCCGCCTGCCCGGTGATCATGCCATTGGCAAAAATATAACTGCACACCGCGAAAAAGCCCAAAACGGCCGGACGACGCCAGTTCGTGTTGCCCCGTTTTTCGCGGCGGAGCGAAATCCACACACCGGCGATCAGGGCTGCCCATATCCAAAGATCGATGATGAAAATACTGTCGCCATAAAACCATTGGCTGGAAAAGGGCTCCAGCAAACGGACGCCATAATTGTTCAGCCAATCCAGCGCCGGATGGCTAAGCGTGCCGATATAGGCCAGCGCCAGCAGCCAGCCCTTATGTACCGGCAGGCGCTTTTCACTGGGCCGCCATTTGTCCCATGCCAGCATTGCCGCCCATAACAACACCGGCAGCAAGACCATCGCAATCGGCCCATGCGTCAACCCGCGCCGCAACGCCAAATGCTGATGCCCGCCGAGCAACACCGCGACCGCATCAATATCGGGGATATTGGCCGCGATGATGAGGGTCGGCATAGCAAGGCCGGTTTTCGTCTTCAGCCCCATTTGGCCAAGGATTGCCCCGGCAAGGGAGTGGGTTAGGTTATCCATTTTTTAGCTCGCACGAAGACACGAAGACATGAAGGAACTACCCATCTATTTTTCCGTAATAATCATTAGCGAGACGTTTGAAGCCACCCACAAAAGTGGCTTGGCCAAAATTCATGAGAAACCCCAACGGTAGTTTTGCCAACCGGATATAGGTCAGAACTTGTTTCGCGTGTACCGGAGCAAAATGCTCTGTTGATTTCAGTTCGATCAAAAGTTTGTTTTCAACAATTAGATCCGCTCGAAACATTTCATCAAACGCCTTACCACGAAAAACAACTGGTATGATTTTTTGTCGTTCGACAAAAAGCCCCTGCTCCAAAAGCACATCAGACAGGACTGCTTCGTAAACGCTTTCCAACAAGCCCGGGCCAAGTTCCTTATGCAACTCCAAACCCGCATTAAACACGATCTTCGCTAAAGCCTCAAGATCGTCCAAAACAACGCTCCTTCATGCCTTCGTGTCTTCGTGCGAGCTAACTCTACTCAACCGTCCAAGTTTGCCCCTTGCCGATCAGCTTCTGCAAATCGGGCACTTTGCCCTCAGACAGTTTCGCATTCTGCTCGGTCACTGCCGCATCAAACGTCGGCCGCGGATCGTCGTACAACACGCCCAGCGCCATCGGGAATTCGCCGAATGGCATCTCAACGAGCATATGCGCGATGGAGCGGTTGGTGACGTTGTGGACGATTACTCCCGCCGCTTCCCAATCGCCATCGACCACATCGACGACTTTCAGGTTCAACGCGTCAACGTCCAAGGCAATGCCCTTGGTGCCTTTTGCAAACAGCATCGGCTGTCCGTCATACAACCACAGCTGATGGTCCTCTGCGCCCTTTGGAATGGCGAAGGCCTCAAACACGTCTTTGTTATAAACGATGCAGTTTTGGAAAATCTCGATGAACGCCGCGCCGCGGTGCGCATGCGCCGCCTTCAAAACCTCCGGCAGGTTTTTGGAGATATCAAAGCCGCGTGCCACAAAGCGCGCACCTGAACCCAGCGCAAAGGCACAAGGATTGGCGGGGCGATCGACCGAACCAGACGGCGTCGTTGGGCTGGTTGTGCCAACGCGGCTGGTCGGTGAATATTGCCCCTTGGTCAGGCCATAAATCTCGTTATTAAACAGCATGATCTGGCAATCCAGATTACGGCGCAGTAAATGCATCGTGTGGTTGCCACCAATCGACAACGCGTCACCATCGCCGGTGATAATCCACACATCCAAATCAGGATTGGCCAGCTTCACCCCCGTCGCCACCGCAGGCGCGCGGCCGTGGATGGTGTGGAAGCCGTATGTTTCCATATAATAGGGAAAGCGCGAAGAGCAGCCGATGCCCGAGATGAACACGGTGTTTTCCGGCGTGCTTCCCAGTTCCGGCATCGTGCGCTGCACAGCCTTTAGGATCGCATAGTCACCGCAACCGGGGCACCAGCGGACTTCCTGATCAGTCTCCCAATCTTTGGGTGACGATTTCTGGATGGGGGTCATGTCATTCATTTTGAATTCCAAACTACTTTATCAATGCAGCGATTACGGATGGAGCGGCTTTTACGATTGTATCGACCGTCAAACCGACGCCCTTTTCGCTCAAGTGAGTTTTAATTTTCTGCCAAGTTTGCTTTGGTCTAATAGTTTCGGCAAATTCGTGTCCATCAAACGTTAGTCGAATTGGACCGAGCTTACGGTAGTATTCCGGAAAAACTTCGACGCCAGTGAGGTAGTTTTTTTGGACGAGCATTTCCAAGTGATACATTTCTTTCGGATTCAATGAATCCCAGTCTAAATTTTCGTCAGAAATGTCGATCATAAGCTGCCGAATAAGATCCATGTCCCGCTGCATCAGTTCAGGACTTCCTCAATCGCCGCTTCAATCTCAGCAATCCTAAACGGCTGCCCCGACACCTTATTCAGCGGCCTTGCATCCACCAAAAACTGATCGCGCAGCACGGTCTTGAACTGCCCCGTGTTCATTTCGGGCACAATCACCTTGTCATAGCTTTTCAGCAGATCGCCCAAATTCTTTGGCATGGGCCAGATGTGGCGGACGTGGATGTGGCTTACGTCATGGCCCTTAGCACGCATACGGCGGACGGCCTGATGGATCGGGCCAAAGGTGGAGCCCCAGCCGACAATGGCGAGCTTGCCGCCCTCGGTTCCAAGGCACACCTCTTGGTCGGGAATATGCGTCGCAACGCCATCGACTTTGCCTTTGCGCAGGTCGGTCATCGCTTGGTGGTTGGCCGCGCCATAGTTGAGATGGCCGGTATCGACCTCTTTCTCGATCCCGCCAATGCGGTGCAGCAATCCGGGTGTGCCGGGCTTTACCCACGGACGCGCCAATTTATCATCGCGGCCATAGGGTTTGAATCCACCCTCTGGCACATGGTCGAGGAAGGTCACAGGAAACGGCTTATATGTCGCCATATCGGGAACCTTCCACGGCTCCGCCGCATTGGCGATATAGCCGTCGGTCAGCAGAATTACCGGCGTCATAAACTGCGTCGCAATCCGCACCGCCTCAATCGCGCAATCGAACACGTCGCTGGGCGAGCGTGCCGCAATCACCGGCATCGGCGTGTCGCCATTACGGCCATAGACCGCCTGATACAGATCGGACTGTTCGGTCTTTGTGGGCAGACCCGTCGATGGTCCGCCACGCTGCGAATTGATAATCACCAAAGGCAATTCGGTCATCACCGCAAGCCCCATCGCCTCTGTCTTCAACGCAATCCCCGGCCCAGACGAAGACGTGACGCCCAGCTGCCCTGCATAGGATGCGCCAATAGCCGAGGCGATGGCGGCAATCTCGTCCTCCGCCTGAAAAGTGGTGACGCCATATTCTTTGTATTTCACCAAAGCATGCAGGATCGAGCTGGCTGGCGTAATCGGATAGCCGCCAAAAAACATCTTCACACCCGCCAACTGGCAACCGGCGACAAGCCCAAGCGCAGCGGCATCGGCACCGTTGATCGTGCGGTAAAGCCCTGCATCAACCGGCGCAGCACCCACATGACGGCGCGGGATAGCGACCGAACCGGGATTGCCGATTTCGGCAGTCTCGCCATACACATGACCCGCATTCAACGCGGCGATATTGGCGTCGGCAAGGATCGGCTTCTTGGCAAACTTATCGCGCAACCATTGCTCAATCGGCGCGCGGTCGCGGTCAAACATCCAAAGCGCCAGACCCAGCGTCCACATATTTTTACACCGCAGCGCGTCTTTATTGCCAAGCCCGAACGGCTTCACCGCCTCAATCGTCAGCGCCGAAATATCGAACTGCACCAGCTGCCATTTGCCCAGCGAGTCATCCTCCAAAGGGTTGACCGCATATTGCGCTTTAGAAAGGTTGCGGGCGTTGAACTCGCCACTATCAGCGATAATCAAACCGCCGAGTTTCAAGTCCACAACATTGGTTTTCAACGCCGCCGGATTCATCGCCACCAGAACGTCAGGCGCATCGCCAGCGGTCTCGATATCGGACGCGCCAAAGTTGATCTGAAACGCCGAGACACCAAACAAAGTCCCTTGCGGCGCGCGGATTTCAGCCGGAAAATCGGGGAAAGTTGCAAAGTCATTGCCCGACAAAGCCGCCGACAGTGTGAACTGACCACCGGTCAACTGCATCCCATCGCCCGAGTCTCCCGCAAAGCGGACGACGACGGATTCAGGGTTCATATTGTCGGCTGGAGTCTGGGTATCGATGCTGCTGGCGGCAGTTGCCATTTCGTAAAATCCCGCAATTTTAATTGTGTTGTTAAATGGCCTTATGCGCGCTTTTGCGTCAAATCCAAATAGGAAATCTGTCTATGGCGACAGTCAGGCTTTGTCATAGACGCCGCCACCGCTTCCCGATATGCCCTGCGCAACAAAGCGCGGGAGAGAAAAGATGAGCGACCATTTCATACAGCCGGATGTTGCTGCATTCCTGACATTTTTGAATGCCCAGCCCGGGCCAAAGATGAGCGAAATGTCGACCGAAGAAGCGCGCATGTCGATGGTGGTGCTCGGTTCATTGGCAGAGGCCGACATGGGCCCGCTGGCGGTTATCCGCGATCTTTCTATTCCCGGACCAGCGGGAAACATCCCTGCCCGGCTATATGATGCGCAGGACAATCGCGGCCCGGGGCCAGTCATGATATTCTATCACGGCGGCGGGTTCACCATTGGCGACCTAGACATTTACGGTCCCTATTGCGCAGAGGCAGCGCGGCAATTGGATATGCCAGTGATCTCCATCGATTATCGCCTAGCCCCCGAACACCGCTTTCCCGCCGCTGCCGTCGATTGCGAAGCGGCGACGCGGTGGATCGCCGAAAGCCCGGCGGAACTGGGCCTGCAAGTCACCGGCCTTGTTCCATCAGGCGACAGCGCAGGCGGTAATTTGACCATCGTAACCACCATGGCACTGCGCGACAATCCAGCTGCAGTTCCGGTATTAGTGCAGCATCCGATCTATCCCGTGGTCAGCAACAGCGACGATTGGCAAAGCATGCGCGATTTCGCCGATGGCTATTTGCTGACCGCCGATTCCATGGCCTATTTCACTGAAGCTTATCAGGCCGATGGCAGTGACTATCGCGGGGCGCCGCTGAATTTCGATCACACCGGAATGCCGCCGTCATTGGTGAC
Organism: Sphingorhabdus sp.; assembly: GCA_040079555.1. GTDB lineage: Bacteria > Pseudomonadota > Alphaproteobacteria > Sphingomonadales > Sphingomonadaceae > Sphingorhabdus_B. The sequence goes on from JBEBKE010000001.1 coordinate 48,848, forward strand.
AACCGCCAGCCTTGATCCATTGCGCGACCAAGGCATCGCCTATGTCGAGGCGTTGAAAGCCGCGGGTGTGGATGTTGAATATCGCAGTGCAGAGGGCAACATTCACGGCCATATCACTCTGCGCAAAGCGATCCCGTCGGCGCAACAAGAAGTAACAGGCAACTTTAATGCCTTGAAGCGAATGCTCGCAGAGGTCATGGCGACCGCATGACATCACAAGAATCGCTTCCCTACCGTCCATGCGCGGGCATCATGCTTGCCAACCGTGACGGCAAAATCTTTGTTGGCCAACGTATAGATAGCCGCAGCAACATCGCCTGGCAGATGCCGCAAGGCGGGATTGACGACGGCGAAGAGGCCGAGGATGCCGCTTTGCGCGAGTTGGAAGAAGAAACCGGGATTTCCCGTGATCTGGTCGATATTCTTGCGCGGTCGAAAGAAGAATATTTCTATGACTTGCCGGAAGAGCTGGTTGGAAAGCTATGGAACGGCCAATGGCGCGGACAGCGGCAACATTGGTTTCTGATGCGGTTCAAAGGCGATGACAGCAACGTTAACATTGCCACAGCGCATCAGGAATTTTCCGAATGGCAATGGGTCGAGCCAGCGCAATTGCCTGACCTGATCGTGCCGTTTAAGCGGCGGCTGTATGAAGGGCTGGTTGCGGAATTCGGCGCGTTGGTTTGAGGACGGCGCGGACTTTGTTCGAAATCAACCGATTTCAAAGCGTCCGTTGGTAACGTCTATCATACAACCAAACCCACCCCGTCGCCCCGTGCTTAGGCTTTTAACGGTTGTTGGCGAACTCAAGCCAAGCCCCGTGTCAAGCACGGGGCGACGAATTCGGAAAGTACGCCGGCAGTTTTTTGGAAAATGCAGAAGCAAACACCCTTACTCCTTCTTCGTCTCAACTTCACCCACCACCGGCTTAATCTCAACTGCGCTCGCCTGAACCACCGGCTTTTCCGTCGCCTTATCGATCGACACAGCCAACCGGTCCACGCCCGAACAATCAGTGCGGCACAATATCCGCAGCCGCGCCAAATTCTTTTGCGCTGCCTCTATCGCGCCCTTCGCCACCATCACTTCGCTTTGTGCTGCCAGGATTGCTTGGTCGTTGGGATCGATTTCCAACGCTTCGCGATAAAACCGAATCGCTTTGCCTTTCAGCCCCTGTTTTTCGGCAACCTTTGCCAAACCAACATAGGCCGCGCGGTTTAGCGGGTCGACGGCCAGCGCGGTTTCAAACCAGCCCATTGCCGCATCGGTATCGCCCAATTTTAACGCGGCGTCCCCTTGCACAGCCAAGGCCATGGATTGCGGATCAATCTGCGCATCGGGCTTTTTCCCGATACTCATGCTGGAGGCTGTGGCTAATAACAACGACAGGGCAATGGCGGCTGGAGAAAAACGCATGATCATAGTCCACATATGGTTCTGCCCCCCGGCTATCACAGCTTTCGTATGCGTGCGAAGAAAAATCCGTCGCATTCATCATGCGCGGGGGTGAGCAGCACGCCAGCGCCATAATTGCGGCCTGTTGGCAGCGCCGTTATCGGTTCGGCGACCCAGCCTTTATTGTCGTTGAGGAACATATCAACTTGCGCTTTGCCCTCTGCATCCAAGACCGAGCACACCGCGTAAACCAGATGCCCGCCGGGCGCGACCATTTCGGCGGCGATGCGCAGCAGCTTTGCCTGTTCTTCGATCACGCGTTTCAGCCGCGCTTCGTTTAGCCGCCAACGCGTCTCAGGGCTGCGCCGCCACGTACCGGTGCCAGAGCAAGGCGCATCGACCAGCACAAGGTCACAGCCGCCGCGAAGCGCGTCCATCATCGCCAGTTCTTTGCCGGGATTCAGCAACAACACTTCGACAAAGTCCGCCCCTGCCCGCTGCACTCTAGGCCGCAATTGATCGAGGCGATTGCGGTTGGTGTCAGTTGCGATCAGCTGCCCTTTGCCTTGCATCGCGGCGGCGAGCGCCAGTGTTTTGCCACCTGCCCCGGCGCACAGATCAAGCACCGTTTGCCCTGGCTTCACATCACAGGCAGCCACAATCAATTGGCTGCCATAATCCTGCACCTCTATCAGCCCGCGATTAAACGCGGCATGATTGTCGAGCACGAAATCGGTCGGCAAGCGCAAAGCGTCTGGCAAGGCCAAAGGCTGCGCCTCGGGCAATTCTGCCAATACGGCGGCACGGTCAGACAGCAGCGTGTTCACCCGCACGTCCAGCGGCGCGCGCTCCATCAAGGCGCGTTGTTCAGCCTCATCGATTGGTTCAGCAAACTGGCCATTCAGCCATGCCGGAAGCAATGCGCCCGACGCTCTTGGCTCGTCCGGCATGATCGCTGCTGCGCCATAGCCACTGCCGTCAAAACTTTCGGCAAGAATCGCGTCTTGATCGGCCAATGCGACCATCGCCGCGCGACCGTTTACTGGCCGTTCGCCAAAGCTGCGGATCGCGCGCCAAACGAGTTCGCGAACGGCACGCCGGTCTTTCGACCCTGCATAGCGTCGCCCTGCAAAAAAACGTTTGGCGATGTGATCGGCGGCGGAACCATTGTCGCGCGCGGCCCCAATAATCTCATCGAGCAAATCTATAGCCGCTTGTACGCGGGCGGATGGTGTCACTTTTGTTCCTCAATTTCGCCTTCGGCAGCTTTCTTGCCTTGGGCTTTCAGCCATTCCTGCCACGCAATGTCGGTTTCGGTTCCCGATGCGGATCGAATGCACTGAAATTTCACCGTTGGCGATCCCCGTTCATCGACATAGAGTTCGCGATGCGCCGCAATCTCGCGACCTTCGGCCTCGCATGCCTCGATAGAATGATAGGCTATCTCTGCCCGCTCTATCTCCATTTTCTCTGGCTGGCCGGGATACCAAGCAACCAGCACAAGAATATAGGGGACAAATTCTTCCAGAAATATTTCCTATCGCGTCGGGTAATTGGGGGCTTCACGCGTGATCGTGACATCATGCACATGGCTTTCGCGCAAGCCCGCATTGGTGATGCGAACAAATTCCGCACGCGCCTGAAGGTCGGCGATGGTAGCTGAGCCCGTATAGCCCATCGCTGCCTTCACACCGCCTACCAGCTGGTGGATGACATCCGCCGCAGCGCCTTTGAACGGAACCTGTCCTTCAATCCCTTCAGGAACCAGTTTCAGCTGATCTTTAATATCCTGTTGGAAGTAACGATCCGCCGATCCCCGCGCCATTGCGCCGACCGAGCCCATGCCGCGATAGCTTTTATAGACGCGGCCTTGGTATAGGAACGTCTCACCCGGCGCTTCTTCAGTTCCGGCGAGCAGCGACCCGACCATCACGCTCGATGCACCAGCGGCCAATGCTTTGGCAACATCGCCCGATGTGCGCAGCCCACCATCAGCAATCACCGGAATGCCCGATTTAGCGGCTTCCTCCGCCGCATCCATAATCGCGGTCAATTGCGGAACGCCAACGCCTGCAACAACACGTGTGGTGCAGATGGAACCCGGACCGATGCCGACTTTCACGCCGTCTGCTCCGGCGTCGATCAACGCACGAGTAGCACCAGCCGTCGCGACGTTTCCGGCAACTACCTGCACTTTGCTCGATAGCTTTTTGATCGCCGACACAGCTTCTGCGACCATTTTGCTATGCCCATGCGCCGTATCGACAACGATCAAATCGCATTCAGCATCGATCAGCGCGCGTGTGCGCTCGATACCTTTTTCGCCAACCGTCGTCGCCGCAGCCACAAGCAAGCGCCCCGTCGCGTCTTTCGTTGCCGACGGATAGTTGACGGCTTTTTCGATGTCCTTCACCGTAATCAGGCCGACGCAATGGAACGCATCATCCACCACCAGCAACTTTTCAATCCGCCGTTGGTGCAACAAACGCCGCGCTTCGTCTTCCGAAACCCCTGCCCGCACCGTCACCAAATCCTCATGCGTCATCAATTCGGACACAAGCTGATTGGGATTTTCGGCAAAGCGCACGTCGCGGTTGGTCAGCATGCCAACCAGCTTTCCGCTCGCCTCGACCACGGGGATTCCCGAAATCGAGTTGCTGATCATTATCGCGCGCGCCTGTGCCAGCGTAGCGTTCGGCGCGACAGTGATCGGGTTGACAACCATGCCCGATTCAAAACGCTTTACTTGCCGCACAGCAGCCGCTTGTTCTTCGATGGTCAGGTTGCGGTGGAGCACACCGATGCCGCCCAATTGCGCCATGACAATTGCCATCCGCGCCTCTGTCACCGTATCCATCGCAGATGACAGGATCGGAATATTCAGCGCAATCGATTTGGTAATCTGCGTCCGCGTATCGGCTTGGCTGGGAAGAATGTCTGACTCGCATGGCTGCAACAGCACATCGTCAAAAGTCAGGCCTAGGCGGATGTTAGTCATAATGCCACTTTGCTGTTCTGGGTGTTGATTCGTGGCGGCCCATGTAACCAGTTGCCCTGTTATCCGCCAGTGCTGTTATCAGGCTTCGCAGGCTTTTCAGCGGGCTGTTTCCGTGTACTGGCAAAATGCTTACCCAGCTCGACATGCAGCGTTGCATCTTCGGCTGCACCGCCCAATTTGGTGTCCTTGGTCAACTCGTCGTCTGGGCCGTGATAATCATCCGACAAAAACGCCTCAAGCAACGCCTGATCCGCAAACGAGCCGCTCACCATCAATGCAGGCACACCCTTTTGCGTCAATGCCCAGCCGTCTTGCCTGCGGATAAACGCATTGGATTCTGTGGATTCCTCGATCTTGCGCTTTGCCTTTTTGGCGACCTTTTCGATCACCGCGTCAAATGTGGTCGTGCCCCTGCCGATGATCGCGACTTTTGCGCCGCGCGGCGCGATGGCGATGGTGTCGATGTTCAGCGCGACGACAATATCATCCAGCGCAACGACGGGTTTTTCGGTAAAGGCATAAGCGCCCAACAACCCGCTTTCCTCCGCTGTAGTCGCCACGAAATAGATGTCGCGATCATGCTTTCCTTTGGATAGCTTGCGTGCAACTTCGGTCATCACCGCGATGCCGCTGGCATTATCAACCGCACCGTTACAGACTCTGTCTTCTTCGCCTTCTGGTCGGCACATCCCAAGATGATCCCAATGGCCCATATACAGCACCGCGCCACTTGCGGGCTTTTTACCCGGCAGCTTGCCGATGACGTTATGGCTGTCGAACGCATTGACCTCTGTCGACACGTTGAATTTCCCCGTGACACCCAAAGCCGTTCCCGCATAATCGGCGGCATCAGCACCTTTTCGCAATTTATCCCAGTCTCCGCCCGCTGCGGTGACCAAGGCAACGGCAAATCGCGCGCCAACAACGCCTTCCAACGCCGCACGTTTTTCACGCGACACCAGATTAATCGGCCGTGCCAAAAGTTGCCGGCGGATCAACGGATACTCGGCTTGCTCACCGCCAATGGCAATCACCGCCTCTGCACCGGCGGCAATCAACGCCTCGCGCCGTGCGCGCACCGATTTCATCTCATCCGCCGCAAAAGCAGGCCGGTCGGCAAGCACGAGCACCGCTTTTCCTGCGACGTCGCCGGTCACTTTGCCCTCAGCATTCACGCCATATCCGGCAAACCACAATGGTAGCTTGTCGGTCGAATAAACCGCCTCTTTACCGATCAGAACAATCTCATCATCGGAAAAGCGCAGTTTTTCACCGCGTGCATAAAATTGGAATTCAGCCGTGCCGGGGCCGCGCCGGATCAGTTTAACTGGGTCCAGCCAGCTGCCATCGGTCGCTGCTGGTTTCAGCCCCGCCTTTTGCCATTCGGTGCTGATATAAGCAGTCGTCTTACGCTCGCCCTCGGTCCCCGGCTCGCGTCCTTCAAACGCGTCGCTGGCGAGCACTTCTATATGCGGACGCAGGTCATCCTCGCTGATCGCATTGGCGTGCGCAGCCGATGCCAACAACAATGTACCCAAAACTCCAAACGCCAAACGGTGCATTGTCGATCCACTCATGACTGATACTGTTGCGTCCTATAACGACAGTTGCGCAGTGGTAACGCCGAAATCGACAAACACCATCCGATTTCGCTTGTGAAGCAACTGCATATTGGTGACATTGCGCGGCATAAACAGGAGGAAGTCGATGGAAGGTTTTGTTCTCGCGCTTTTGGTCGTCGCGATCATATTTGTTCTGATGGGCGTCACCGTCGTCCGCCAAGGCTATGCCTATACGATTGAACGCTTTGGCCGCTTCACCCATGTGGCGATGCCGGGCTTTAACTTCATCCTGCCCTTTATCGACCGCGTGGGTCGTAAAGTGAATGTGATGGAGCAAGTGCTCGACATTCCGGGCCAAGAAATCATCACCAAGGATAATGCGATGGTCGGCGTTGACGCCGTCGTGTTCTTCCAAGTGCTCGATGCCGCAAAGGCCGCGTATGAAGTCTCCGACCTCTATGTCGCGATTATGCAGATCACCACAACCAACCTGCGCACAGTCATGGGCTCAATGGACTTGGATGAAACCTTGTCAAAACGTGACGATATCAACGGGCGTCTGCTCGGTGTGGTCGATCACGCGACCAGCCCTTGGGGCCTGAAAATTACCCGCGTTGAAGTCAAAGACATCCGCCCACCCGCCGATATCTCCAACGCAATGGCGCGGCAGATGAAGGCCGAACGTGAAAAGCGCGCGCAAATTTTAGAAGCCGAAGGGATGCGCGCCGCCGAAATCCTGCGCGCCGAGGGCGAAAAGCAAGGCCAGATCCTGCAAGCCGAGGGCCGCCGCGAAGCTGCCTTCCGCGACGCCGAAGCGCGCGAACGCGAAGCCGAGGCTGAGGCGAAAGCCACCGAAATGGTCTCCAGCGCGATTGCCAGCAGCGGCAGCCAAGCGATCAACTATTTCGTTGCGCAAAAATATGTTGAGGCCATCGGCATGTTCGCCACCTCACCCAATGCCAAAACGATCCTGTTCCCCGTCGAGGCAACCGCCTTAATCGGCACGCTGGGCGGCATTGGCGAGATTGCCAAGGAAGCACTCAGCAGCGATAAGGGTAAGTAACATGAGCGAATGGCTAAGCACACTGCAACAACATTGGTTCTGGCTTTCTTTGGGCTTCATCCTTGGCGCCGTCGAAATGGTCGCACCAGGATTTTTCCTGATGTGGCTGGGGCTGGCGGCAATCATCGTCGGGATGCTGACCTGGGCCTTGCCGATCAGCCTGCCGTTACAAGTCGCCCTGTTTGCGATCATATCGGTACTGACGGTCTATGCAGGTAAGAAATTCCTGAAAGACAACCCGATTGAATCGGACGACCCGATGTTAAACAACCGCGGAGCGCGGCTGACCGGCGAAATCGTCACGGTGATCGAAGCCATCACCGACGGCCATGGCCGTGTTAGGGTTGGCGACACCGATTGGAGCGCGCGCGGGGCGGATGCGGCGGCTGGCGCAAAGGTGCGGGTTATTGGGGCCGACGGGGCGGTGCTGTTGGTGGAAAGTCTGTAAGGTATTAGTTGACACACGACGTGTAAGACGATAGCCTACACAAATGATCCGCTCGTTCCGTAGCAAAGCCCTTCGCCGGTTTGTCGAGCAAGGCGATGCTTCGAAGCTAAGCGTCCCTAATATCCGTCGGGTGGAAACCATCCTTGCGCGTTTGGATAGTGCGATGGTGCCGGAAGATTTGAACCTGCCCGGCTATCGATTCCACGGACTGAAAGGCAAGGATAAGGGCCGTTATGCCGTTGATGCGTCGGGCAATTGGCGGATCACATTTGGATGGGATGGCAAGGACGCCATCGATATTGACCTAGAGGATTACCACTGATGTCGAACTCGCTGCTGAAAAATATGCGCCCCATTCACCCCGGTGAAATGCTACGCGAAGATGTGCTGCCAGCCATTGGCCGCCCAAAGACAGAGATTGCCCGTTTGCTAGGTATATCCCGTCAGACGCTGTATGACATTTTGAACGAGAAGCAGCCGGTAACACCCACCACAGCCCTGCGTCTTGCCAAGATGTTCGGCGGCACAGCGGAGAGCTGGGTTAACATGCAACGCAACTATGACCTTAAAATCGCAGAACGTGAGCTCGGTTCTGCACTGGATGCGATCCCGTTTTTGAAGGCTGCTTGATTGGTGGTTTGTTTCTCCGAACTGAGGCGTAGGAAGTGACATGAGCAAGAAGTTCATACCGGCTAGCGTGCTATTCGCCGAATGGCACAAAGACTCAGAATATATGAAGGAATATGACGCGCTAGAAGAAGAGTTCGCTCGCGCCCAGATGGTCATCGGCGCCCGCACCCACGCCGACCTTAGCCAAGCCGAACTCGCACAGCGCATGGGCACCAGCCAAAGCGCCATCGCCCGACTGGAAAGCGGCCGCGTGAAGCCTTCGACACGGACGCTGGAAAAACTGGCGGCAGCAACGGGGATGCGGCTGCGGATTGTGTTGGAGCCGGTTGGGGTGGGGAGTTAGCGGCATTATGTATCAGTTAACTCCTACATAATGCCGGGAGTTAGGGTTGTGTCCCCGGAATTAGAGAGGATCATACAAATTGATCCACACCAAAACCGATCTAAGCAACCGGAACTCACCAAACGCATGGGTGCCAGCCAAAGTTCCCTCGCTCGGCTGGAAAGCGGGTGCGTGACGCCTTCAACACGGACGCTAGAAAAACTAGCGGCGGCGACGGAGATGCGGTTGCGGATTGTGTTGAAGCCGGTTGAAGTAAGTGTTTAGGGTGTGTGTCCTTGAAGTTCACGGCGATTTACTGTTATTTGAGACGGTTTCAGTCTTGAACTAATGCCAATGGTGCATCACGAATAAAAAAAGGAGTGATCTGGATTGAGCCAATTTTTTCAAGTGCGTAACAATCAAGGCCGAATTAGCGTCTATGGTGACCTGCCGCTAAGTACACTTGATCAGCTTACAGCGGCTTTACGTCGAGAGGCTATCATCGCTCGCTACCCGGACGTTACACTCGATTTAGAAAATTTGAGCTCATTCACTCACAGCGTAATCCCAGCGTTGGCTGCATACTTAAGATTTTTGACGCAACAACACAAAGTTGAATACTCTTACATTCAACCGAGAGACGGCATTTTACGAGACCGTTTAAGAAAAATTGGTTTGAACCACTACATCGATTTTCGTCGTTTTGAAAAGCCGAATCCAAAATCATCAGACCCTTCGCTAATGCAATTTTTGAACACCTCCGAATGTGAAGCTGTCACCGAAAAAATCGTAAACTCAGTTTTGCGAACAGTAGCGTTAAAGCGACAGCACATTGCTGCAGTCGAATGGGTGATAAGTGAAATTACGGACAATGTCGTAAACCACTCACAGTCGCCCGTCGGCGGATTTGCTGTTTTTAATCGTATTAGAAACACGAACATTGTTGAGATCACCGTAGCAGATTCCGGCGTTGGCGTGGCGCGGACTTTAGGAATTCGGGATGAAGCCGAGGCAGTTTCGCAAGCGATACAAGAAGGCGTAACTAGGGATAAAATTAATAATCAGGGCAACGGACTGTTTGGTAGTTATCAACTAGCTTGCGCTTCGAAAGGCATTTTTATCCTTAGAAGTCGGCACGGGAACTTATACGTAGATAAGGCGGGCGAAACACACATCCGAAAAGAAAATGTTCCTTATCCGGGAACACTCGTCGTCTGCCAAATTGATTGTGATCAACCAGATTTGATCGAGAGAGGCTTTATATTTAGTGGAAAAGCGCACACTCCCGCTTACGATTATGTCGAGAGATTTCATGAGAATGAAAGTAACGACATTTTTGTCAACGCATACGATATTTGCAAAACGTTCGGGAGCCGCGCTTCAGGCAGAGAAGCTCGAAATTACATTGATAACATGCTAGGATCCTTAGATGGAACGACCGTTACCATCGATTTTAGCGGAATTTCTGTAATTTCTAGCAGTTTTGCAGACGAAGTGTTTGGCAAACTATTTGTTTCGCTTGGAGCTATGCGATTTATGAGGACCGTCAAAGTTGCAAACGCAGTCTCAGTCGTTGAAGCACTCATTGATAAAGCGATAGGGATGCGAGCAAAAACGGGATTAGATGACTAGGAATTTTGGGGCACCCTGCAAATTAGCTTATCCCCATCTTTGTGCCTTCGTGGCTTCGTGTTGAACAAATGACACAGCGCCCGTCTGCATAATTTCAAACAAAGCAACGTAGAAGGCTGCCCTAACCTTTAGCCGTCGGCATCTCTTGACTTTGCGAACATGTTCGCGTAATGTTCCATTAGTTCTTTGATATCGTCCGCCATCCCATTTGCAATTTCTCGGCCGATTTGCGCTTCCTGCGCAAACCCAACATTGCGTAAGATAATCAAAACCACGCTCATTGGTAAACACTTTAAACCTGCAGGCAGTGTCTCGGCGTCCACTTTCGCTCTAGGCTACAGCGAACAACTCCGCGCTCCCGCCGTCGCTGCGCTATGGCGGGCAAGGCAAAATATCGTTTAAGGTGAGTCCTTAGTGTGACTTTCCACGAAAATAGGGACTGCCCCCATGCGGAGACAGTCCCTAGTTTGAATGTGAAATTACGCAGAAATCTGCGGGTTTTAGCGCGTCAGTTTGCCCGCCATGCCGATGATGTCGTCCAGCGGATTACCGTCACCGTCAAAATCGAGCATCGAGGCAAGTCCGCCAAGGCCTCCGCCGCCCGCAGGAGCAGCCGATTGACCGCCACCAAGCGCACCGCCCAACACATTGCCCAGCATGCCGCCAAGGCCGCCGCCGCCAGCAGCCTGTCCGCCACCGCCGAGCAAGCCGCCCAACATTCCGCCAAGGCCGCCGCCTTCGCCGCCGCCAGCTTGCTTGGCCATATAGCCAGCAACCAGCATCGCCAGGATCGGCAACATCTTTTTCAACATGCCCGAATCGATGCCGGTCTGTTCAGCGGCATGGCCCGCGACAGTGCGACTGACTTCTTTGGTTCCAAAAATCTGGCCAAGAATATCATTGCCCTGCTCCACTGGCGTTGGCTCTGGCGCGACAACGCTGTCAAACAATCCGCCGCCGCCCAGCTGTCCCAGCAAACCGCCAAGGCCGTCTAAACCCGCAGGCTGTGCCTGTGCGGTCTTTTTGAAACCGCCCAAAATCGACGGCAGCAAAGCCTCTGCGCCCATTTGCGCGACTTGTTCGTTCACGCCCAATTGCTGTGCGATCGAACCGATTGCGCCGGATTGTTTCAAAATGCTCATCATATCCATATTGGATCTCCTATCTGGCGACACGCTGACGGGAATCGCCATCGATTGCAAGTGATGAGGCGTTCAATGATAGGTTCGGAAAAGCGAATTTACATTCATGCGAAGCTTTAGGCTCCACTTTGTCACAAAAGCCGAGTAGCGAGGATACTCACCGCGATGCGGTCAATTATTCGAGAGGTATTATCATGAGCATTTTTAGCAAAATCAAAGACGCAATTTTCGGCAAAAAAGCGGTTGCTGCAACCCCTGTGGAAACACCCGTTGTCGCCGCTCCGGTCGAAGCTGCACCCGTTGCCATGACTGACGTTGATATCATCGCGCATCTGGAAGAAATTGATGCCAATGATGGCCGCAACCTCAACTGGCGGTCGTCGATTGTTGACCTGATGAAAATGGTCGGCATGGACGCGTCGCTGCAAGAGCGCAAAGACCTTGCCATGGAGCTGGGCTATACCGGCGAATTGGAAGGAAGCGCGGAAATGAACATCTGGCTGCATAAAGCCGTGATGCGCGAGCTGGCTGCCAATGGCGGCGTGGTTCCAGCGGAATTGCTCGACTAAGCTTAGCTATCCAAACCCAAAACAGAAAAAGCCCGGACATCACGCCGGGCTTTTTCTTTGGGCTGAACCGGCGGGATTTCCGCTGGCGCTTACTCTTTGCCGCCAAACAGACCTTTGGCCATGTTGGTCAAATCATTGATCGGGTTGCCGTCGCCGTCTTTGTCGACAAATCCGGTGATTTTGCCAAGGATGCTGCCTTCGCCATCGCCGCCGAGCATGTCCTTAATCTTATCGACGGAAATGCCGTGTTCGGCGGCAATATCCTGAATCGCTTGCATCTTGTCACCCTCGCCGCCCATTTTCTCTTGCAGCGACGCTGCAATGTCCTTGGCCTTATCCGCAGGAAGGCCCAGCTTTTCGGCAACGCTGCCGATGTTGCCCATGATACCGTCGAGTATGCTCATTTGTATTCTCCTCAAAATGCGTGTGCGACCGCTTAAACGATTTCCGCCATCGCGGAAAGCGGCAGTAGGTCAGGAGCGATAAATTTACGTCTAGCCGGAACTGAAAACAGCAGATCGGCCGAGTAAAAGCGCAGCGGCAAATCGCGCCGCCCCAATGCGGACACCAGCAGCGCGTTGACCGTTTTAACCAGCGCCTCTGCCCTGCCTCGCCGCGTCAAATGAACCCGAACCGCCTCAATATAAACCTTCGTGATCGTGTCATGATAGCCTTGGCTATCGTCGTTGATGCCGCCGACTGCGGCGTTATAGTTCGAAATGATCTCCGCCATGTCGCGGACAGGATCAAGGTGTGGGCAGTCGCGCGCGATCCACAGGCTGGCGGCTAAATGCGCCTCATGCGTCCATTCTTCTTTGGGCAGGCTCCGCGCTAAAAGCCCCTCACCCACATGGATAATGGCTGCGTCGTTCGCAAATAATCTGGGGCTATAGTCGGTCATCTCCGGGCCTTTATTCGCGCCCGGAGTTGTCCGGGCCAGTTACGCGGCGGTGGGGGCCGCCTGCTTCACGCCATCATCGACATGCTCTTCGAATTGCTCGAAATTGTCGATGAAAGCGTTGACGAGTTTTTGCGCGGTAACATCAAACGCCGCTTTGTCAGCCCATGCCTCGCGCGGGTCGAGGATTTTACTATCGACACCTGCAACCGCCACCGGGAATTCAAAGCCGAAATTCGGGTCCTTGCGGAACTCGGCATTGTTCAAGCTGCCGTCAAGCGCAGCATTCAGCAAAGCGCGGGTCGCTTTAATCGGCATCCGGCTGATCCCCGGATCGGTCGCTTTGCCACCGGTCCAGCCGGTGTTGACCAACCAGCAAGTGACGCCGCCCTTGGCGATGCGTTCCTTCAACAGATTGCCATAAACGCTGGGATGGCGCGGCATGAACGGCGCGCCAAAACAAGTCGAGAATGTTGCGGTTGGCTCGGTCACGCCGATTTCGGTTCCCGCAACGCGTGCTGTATAGCCCGATAGGAAATGGTACATCGCCTGATCCGGCGTCAAACGCGCAATCGGAGGCAAGACGCCATACGCATCGGCGGTCAGCATGATGATGTTTTTCGGCACCGGCCCCAAATTGTCTTTCGACGCATTGGGGATGAAGTCGATAGGATAAGAACCACGGCTATTTTCAGCTAGGCTGTTGTCGTTGAAATCCAGCTCGCGGGTTTCAGCGTCTATCACAACATTTTCAAGGATCGTGCCGAACCGCTTTGTCGTGGCAAAGATTTCAGGCTCTGCGTCGGGCGAAAGGTTGATCATTTTAGCATAGCAGCCGCCTTCGAAGTTGAAGACCGCGGTGTCGGACCAGCCATGCTCGTCATCGCCGATCAACGTGCGGCTGGCGTCGGCGGACAAAGTCGTTTTGCCGGTACCTGACAGACCAAAGAAGATCGCTGTATCGCCATTGGGCCCGATATTAGCCGAACAGTGCATGGGCATCACGCCCTGAGCAGGCAGCAGATAGTTGAGAATGCCGAACACTGACTTCTTCATCTCTCCGGCATAGGCCGTGCCACCGATCAGGATCAGTTTTTCGCTGAAGTTGACCGCAACCACAGTCTCGCTGCGGCAGCCATGGCGCGCAGGGTCAGCGCGGAAGCTTGGCAGATCGATGATTGTATATTCCGGGGCAAAATCAGCCAATTCCGCTTCATCGGGCCGAACCAGCAAGGTGCGGACGAACAGATTGTGCCAAGCCAATTCGTTGATGACGCGTACGTTTACGCGATATTCGGGCTGCGATCCGCCGAATAGGTCAGCAACGTACAGTTGCACCTTGTCGCCAAGGGCCGCAAAGAAATCTGCCTTCAACGCCGCAAAATGCTCTGGCTGCATCGCAACATTGGTTTTGCCCCAGGCAATCGTATTTTCAGTTTCAGCATCGCGGACAATAAATTTATCCGACGCCGAACGACCAGTGTGCTTTCCGGTTTCGACAACCAGCGGACCGTCCTTGGCCATAATGCCTTCGTCATTGGCGAGTGCCGATTCGACCAATTGCGGAGTGCCTAGATTCCACTGCACTTTCGCGCCGGTATTAATTGCTTGATCGGAAAGCGAATATTTCGGCGTTATGGACACAATTGGCTCCTCAAAAGGCTTGATTTTTTCATCGGTGCATAGGTATGCATCGCTTGAAGTGATGGCCCCTATACGAGCCGAGCGTTAACGTCAAATCGCACAATCAGATCGTCACAGATGCAACGTTAGTCGGGCGCGACGACAGCATTGCTGCGCGCCGATCCCCTGCCTATAAGCGCGGCGATGACAGCCACGATCGCCCTTGTCGATGACGACCGCAACATATTGACCTCAGTCTCGATTGCTATGCAATCAGAGGGTTATGTCACGCGATTGTATCCCGACGGGGAATCAGCATTAAAGGCTCTGCTCGATAATCCAGCCGACCTTGGCATTTTCGATATCAAAATGCCGCGTATGGATGGGCTGGAACTGCTGCGACGGCTGCGCGAAAAATCCGACATGCCGGTCATCTTCCTGACATCCAAAGATGAGGAACTCGACGAAGCTTTGGGTCTTGCGATGGGCGCGGACGATTATATCACAAAGCCATTTTCGCAGCGGCTGTTGGTTGCCCGCGTCAAAGCCATATTGCGACGCGCCAGTTTCCGCCGTGATACCAGCGGCGAGCAAGCGGCTGATGAGCCGGAGCCGATGCTGCGAGGAAAGTTGGAAATGGACCCTGCTCGCCAGCATGTTCGGTGGGGCGGCAAGCCCGTTACGCTGACCGTCACAGAATTCATGATATTGGAGGCATTGGCCAATCGTCCCGGCGTCGTCCGCACACGCAGCCAGTTAATGGACATCGCCTATCAAGATGATGTCTATGTCGATGACCGCACGATCGATAGCCATATCAAACGGTTGCGACGCAAATTTCGTCAGGTTGATGCCGAGTTTTCCGCCATCGATACGCTTTACGGAGCAGGATATCGTTTTGCTGAGGCTTGAAACCGACCGGCTGAGGCTTGGCTGGAGCCGCGGGCTTTCGCTGACGGTGCGTATCTTGGCGGTGAATATGTTCGCCTTGGCCTTAATGGCCGGCGGGCTGTTTTTCCTCGATAGCTACCGGGCGCGGCTGATCAGCGAGCGGCAGGAGTTTGCCGAGACGCAGTTGCTTTTGCTACGAGACGGTATCGAGCGATTGCCGGTGGATCGACGGAATGCATTTATTATACATTTTGTTAGTCGCGAGAAAGCACGCGTTCGAATCTACAGTCCGACTGGAGCCAAAAGCTTGGATAGCTTTGAGTTGGCTGGGCAAACTTATCAACTGGCTGACCCTAGTAAAGAACCGATTCGGAAACGATTGGCACGCGGCATCGATCAGGTTTTTGACTTTCTAGTTGCCTCGCCAACACTCAGCAGGTTTAGCGAGCCGACAAAGGATGTTGCGGCATCATGGCCGGAACTGCGGGGACTGACGGGACAGGTGCCAAGGTCACGCACACATCTCGCTGACGACCTAACCCACATAATAGTGGCGGGCGCTATCACTACGGAAAATGGATATTTGCTGATATCGTCAAACCCGCGCGACATCCGCGCATTGGTTCGCGCCGAGCGATTCAGCATCGGCATGTTCATTCTGCTTGTGCTGGGTATTTCGGTGCTGTTGTCGTTGTTCCTCGCGCGCACCATTGTCCGACCGTTACAGCATCTAGCCCGCGCCGCCGTTAAAGTCCGGCTTGGGCGCGCACCAGAAGTACACGTCCCTCGCCTGCCCGAACGCCGCGACGAGATTGGCATGTTGGCACGGGCGTTGTCGGATATGAGTATCGCATTGCGCCAACGGATCGATGCGACCGAAGCCTTTGCCGCCGATGTCGCGCATGAAATCAAAAACCCTTTGGCGTCTTTGCGCTCTGCGCTGGACGGGCTTGATACCGTTAAACAGCCAGATCACCGTGCTCAGCTCATGGACGTGGCAAAAGCGGATGTCTTGCGGATGGACCGACTGATCAGCGACATTTCTGATGCCAGCCGCATCGATGCGCAATTGGCAAAGGCAAAGTTCGAACAAATCGATCTGGGCGACATGATTGATCAGCTGCTAGCCGCGCGCGAAAGCCGAACGGCGGATGGCGATGTTACGATTGCTTTTGCAAGGCCGCGCCGCGGCATCGCACTAATCATGGGTGAAGATTTGCGTCTGGAACGTGTGCTCACCAATCTGCTCGACAATGCAGTATCGTTTTCGCCGCCATCGGGCCTGGTCGAAGTATCGGCAACGCGCAGCGGCGATGATGTGATTATCCGTATTATGGATCAGGGCCCTGGCATACCACCAAACGAACGTGAGGCCGTGTTCCGCCGTTTTCACAGCGAGCGACCATCAAGTGAAAACTTTGGCAGACACAGCGGCCTTGGCCTTGCCATTGCCCGCACGATTATCGAGGGCCATCATGGCTCGATCACAGTGCTTGACCGCGACGATGATGGCAGTGGCGCATGTTTTCAGATTATGCTTCCTGCCGCAGGTTCAATTCAGCCATGACCATAAAAGTGCACGGCACAGCGGTTGAAATCAACAACGGTGCAGTACTGTTAATCGGGCCATCGGGCGCTGGGAAATCCGACCTAGCGTTGCGCTTGATTGATCGCGGCGCCAAGTTGGTCGGTGACGATGCGGTTACGTTGCATGATCCCAATGGCGTGTTGGTCATTAGCGGCGTGGGCGGATACGGAAATCGAATGGAAGTTAGAGGCGTTGGCATTTTCGATATGGAAGCGTCTGCCAAATGCCCGTTGCGGTTGCTGGTAGAGCTAGGCACCGACGGTGAACGCCTGCCAGCGAGTTGGCCGTTGCGCGACCTGCATAGCTGGTCACTCCCAGTTTTGCGCCTAGACGCTTTTGCGGCCTCCGCGCCAATCAAAGTCGAGCTGGCCCTACAGTCTGTCGTTGACGAGGCGTTACATCCGGTGCGATTGCCGGTTGCATCATGAAAACGCCTCGCCCCGTTAAAAAAGTCCTCCTGATCACCGGCCTATCCGGAGCCGGAAAAACAACCGCATTGAAAACGCTAGAGGATCTGGGTTGGGAAGCGGTCGATAACTTCCCCATCCGGCTTGCGGGGCCTCTGTTGGCCTTACCCTCCCCAGAGGGCCGCAATGAAAATGACATTCCACTTGCCTTGGGTTTTGATACGCGGACGCGTGGTTTTAATACCGACAGGCTGATCGAACAGATTAAACAGCTTCAAAAGCGTGATGATCTGGAAATCATGATGCTGTTTCTCGATTGCGCAGGCAGCGAAATCGAACGCCGCTATAGCGAAACGCGGCGGCGCCACCCGTTGGCACAAGATCGCCCAGCGATTGATGGTATAGCGCAAGAGCGGGCGATTATGGAACCGCTGCGCCGCTGGTCCGATCTTGTCATCGATACCAGCAAACTTTCCACCAGCGAGCTTCAAGGCGAAATCCGCGAGAAGTTTCGCGTTGCAACAGGCGGGATGACCGTTTCAGTGACCAGCTTTGGCTTTTCACGCGGCGTTCCGCACAATGCGGACTTGATTTTCGATATGCGCTTTTTAAAAAATCCGCATTGGGATGTAGAGTTGCGACCGTTGACGGGGCTTGATGCGCCGGTCGCCGAATATGTCAGCAAAGACCCCGGCTATGCCGAGGCGGTTGAGCGGATTAAGGACCTTTTGTTGTTTCTTTTGCCTCGTTACGATGCGCAAGGGAAAGCCTATGTAACGATTGCGTTTGGCTGTACCGGGGGGCGTCACCGATCCGTCTACGTCTCGGAACAGTTTGGCCAGATTTTGCGCGACGCAGGCTATAGCCCGACTGTCTCACATCGTAACTTGCACTCACGCCCCATTGACTCATTGGAGCAGCAAGGCAATCAGGACCGTCCGATTTACAATGACTGACTGTAAGCGGTTCAATTATATGGTCAAAATAGGGTATTTGTCCGCATGATAGGGTTGATTCTGGTAACGCACGGCACATTGGCCGATGAATTTGTCATCGCCATGGAGCATGTCGTGGGGCCGCAAAAGCAAATTGCGACAGTCTGCATCGGTCCGCGCGACGATATGGAACAGCGGCGCAAAGACATCGCAAATGCCATTAAAACTGTCGATGACGGCGAAGGCGTGATTATCCTGTCCGATCTGTTCGGCGGCACGCCATCGAATCTGTCGATCTCGCTGCTTGATGCCGGCCGCGTCGAAGTGATTGCTGGAGTGAACCTGCCGATGCTGATCCGCCTTGAAAGCGCACGCAAAAACATGTCGGTTGTCGATGCCGTTGCCGCTGCACGCGATGCAGGCCGCAAATATATCAGCGTCGCATCAGAATTGCTGGAGGCATCACGATGACCCGCCTGAGCCGAGAGATCACCATCGTTAACGTTAAGGGTCTCCACGCCCGCGCAAGCGCCAAATTCGTGACCTTCGTCGCACGGCTGCCCGAAGGTCTGATCGTCGAAGTTGAAAAGGACGGACACAAAGTCAACGGTTCGTCGATCATGGGACTAATGATGCTTGGCGCGGCCAAGGGCAGCGCGATCACTTTGCACGTCGAAGGCGAAGGCGCGGACATGGCGCTGGAGAAACTCGCAGGCCTGATCACCGACGGCTTCGGCGAAGACTAAGCCAATATGCGCCGCGAAATAACCGGTTTTTCCAACCCGCTGGTTAAGCAGGTTCGGTCATTACGCGAGAAAAAGCACCGCAAGCGCGAAGGTCTATTTCTGGCCGAAGGGCTGCGGATATTGACGGAAGCGCGCGAAGTAGGGTTCTTGCCTGAAATGCTATTCCGTTGCAGCGACCGCGACTCTCATGCTCTGGAAATCGCGCTGGAAGCCGATGTTTTGCACGCCGGCGGCGATGTTATTGAAACCAGCGCGGATATACTGTCAAAACTGTCCGGCAAAGAAAACGCGCAGACTGTCATCGGCGTGTATCGCGAACACCCTACCCCTCTCGCCGACCTTGACCGTTCAACCGCATCGATCTGGCTCGTGGCGCAAGCGATGCGCGATCCGGGCAATCTGGGCACAATGCTGCGCACGGGCGATGCAGTGGGTGCAGGCGGATTAATCCTGATCGACGATTGCACTGATCCCTTTTCGGTAGAAGCTGTGCGCGCCAGCATGGGCGCCATTTTTACCCAAAAAGTTGTACAATGCCGGTGGAAAGAGTTCCTGCCATGGCTCCGCGCGGGAAAAGGCCAACTGGTTGGTACTAGCCTGAACACCGAGTTTGATTATCAACAGTCGAGCTACGCCGCTCCCTGCTTCATCCTGACGGGCAACGAAGCACAAGGTCTCCCAGTCGATTATGCAGCCGAATGCGATCTGCTTGTCAAAATGCCGATGCTTGGAAAGGCCGATAGCCTAAACGCTGCAATGGCGACAGCAGTGATGGCGTATGAAGTGTTGAACCAGTTTCGGCGCGGATGATTTCGTTCATCTGTGGTTGCCAATCGGTTCGGTAAAGCTGCGCTCATGATGAACAAAAATTTCGTTTTCCTTGCCACACTCGCGCTCGCCGCTTGTCAGACTATCCCTGTCAAAAACCCCGCCGCTGCACCGGACATGCGCTATCGCGCATCTGGGACAGAGCCTTTTTGGTCGCTGGCGATCGACGGCAAACGGATGGTTTTCACGCTTGCGGGTGATCATCATGTCTTTGGCGCAAACACCGTTTCCCGCTCCAGCTTTAACGGCTGGCGGCATGTCTCCAAAACCATCACCGCCGATGTCACATTTACCCCGTGTAGCGACGGGATGAGCGACCGGACCTATAAGGATACAGTGACCGTTATGGTCGGCAAACAAACCTATAAAGGCTGTGGCGGCGGCATTTTGCCGCCCGCGTCGATGGAACGCACAGTCTGGCGCATTACTTCGATTAACGGAACCGAAATTCTGGCCAGCCAAGGCGCATTGGTCAGCTTTGGCGATGGCCGGATGAGCGGGACCGTCGGCTGTAACCGCCTTGGCGCCGACTATACTTATGCAGGCGGCAAGTTGGGCTTTGGTCCGGTGATGTCCACGCGGATGGCTTGCCAAGAACCTTTAACGTCACAAGAATACGCATTCGTCTCCCTGCTGGGTGCATCACCTGCGACCGCCTTCAACAATAACGGCGCGCTAGTTTTGACCGGCAAAGACGGAGGTGTAGTCATTCTGGAGCAATCGATTTAGGATAACACCAACACCACTTTAGCCTTGCCTCGCTGAACCTTCGCTCTACGAATTGAGGGATGACAGACAAAACGGAATGGCAAGGTCGGGTTGGCAGCAGCTGGGCCGCACAATGGCAGAGGACTGACCGTTCCTTTGCTCCGCTAACGAAGCGGCTGCTCGACGCAATAATAGCTCAAGGCGATCACCGCAACATTGTCGACATCGGCTGTGGCGCAGGGGAGTTGTCGATTGCTGTGGCCTCGGCAATGCCGGACGCGACTGTTCTTGGCCTCGACATTTCGGCGGACTTAATTGACGTTGCGGCAGCGCGCGGTGCGGACACCGCAAACCTAAGATTTTCTGTCAAAGACGCCGCCGCGTGGCGCGACGCTAACTTCGCACCAGACCTCTATGTCTCCCGCCACGGCGTGATGTTTTTCGATGATCCCGTTGCCGCATTTAGCAATTTAGCGAACGCCGCCGCGCCGAATGTGAAGATGATATTTTCCTGTTTTCGATCCCCCGCCGAAAATGATTGGGCAAGAAAAATCGGCGCGCTGTTGCCCTCAACATCGGCTGGTAGCCCGCACGCACCCGGACCATTCGCCTTTGCCGACCCAGATTATGTCCGCGATATCTTGTTGCAAGCTGGCTGGAATAACATCGCATTTGAACCGGTTGATTTTGACTACACCGCAGGCGAAGGTAATGATCCTGTCGGCGACGCCATGGATTTCTTTGCCCAAATCGGCCCCGCAGCCCGCGCCATTCGCACCCTAAGCGGCGATGCCCGCACAGAATTTCTAAGCCGCCTGCACGCGTTGGCAGAGGCTCACTTAACCGAACAAGCCGTGCGTTTTGCCGCCGCCGCATGGATTGTTACCGCCAAAAAATCTGCATGAGGAGAGAAAAATGACTCTGAAAATCCACCATCTGAACAATAGCCGGTCACAGCGCATCTTGTGGCTGTTGGAAGAACTGGCTGTGCCGTATGAAATCGTTCAACATCAACGCGACGCGGTCACCAACCTTGCCCCGCCCAGCCTGCAAGCGATTCATCCGCTGGGCAAATCACCCGTACTCGAAGACGATGGCAAAATCATTTATGAATCGGGTGCTATCGTCGAATATCTGTGTGAGCAGCATGGCGGGCAGCACCTAATCCCCGCGCGTGGTAGCGATGATCATCTCCGCTATCTGGAATGGATGCACTTTGCCGAGGGATCGGCGATGACACCTATTTTGTTGAACCTGTACGTCGGACGTTTAGGCGAAGCAGGTGCGCCATTGCAACCGCGTATCCACGAACAGCTGGAGAGCCATTACCGCTATATGGAGGATCAACTGCGCCCATCGGGATGGTTTGTTGGCGACACCCTGACCGGCGCCGACTTCATGCTCAGCTTTCCAGCCGAGGCCGCTGTTATTGGCGGCCGTGCAGCGGACAAGCCCAAACTGACCGCGTTCGTCAAAGCAATCCACGCGCGCCCACAATGGCAAACGGCGCTGGCAAAGGGCGGACCGTACGCATTTGCTTGATCCAGATTGACGTTACGGCGCGGATATAATTGGTCTTTACAGCGAATAGTTCTTCGTTACGTATTGAATTGCTACAAAACAGATGGGGAGCATTATGAA
Source organism: Sphingorhabdus sp. (assembly GCA_040079555.1). Lineage (GTDB taxonomy): Bacteria > Pseudomonadota > Alphaproteobacteria > Sphingomonadales > Sphingomonadaceae > Sphingorhabdus_B. Next base: position 70,874 of record JBEBKE010000001.1, read on the forward strand.
AAACAAAATCGCGCTAGCCGCAATCACAACTATGTCCATGTGTCTGGGAGGATGCGCCACAGTCCTAAATGGTACAGACACGGAATACACCACCAAAAGTGAACCCGAAGGAGCAACGGTAAAGTTCACGAGCGGCAAAGAGTGCAAAACACCCTGCTCGCTGGAATTCCGCCGTAAGGACGATCAGCGCGCGGACATCACACTGCCCGGCTATAAGCCAACCTATGTTTTGATTCAGTCAAAGCTGGGCGGCTCGGCCTTTGGTAACATCATCCTTGGCGGCGGAATTGGCGCCGTCGTCGATGGTTCCAACGGAGCCAGCAACCGCCTGTATCCGCGTCCATTGATTGTACGCTTAGCGGCCGAGGGATCATCTGATGAAGCTGTCCTGCTCGATAAGGATGGCAAAGTTGTGATGACCGTCAAAGAACACAATGATTCTGTGAAGAATGACGTTGCGAAAACCATCGGTAACACGCAGGCTGGTTTGGACCAATAGATCCGAACGCGAACTAAACAGTGCCCCTCGAAGTGCAGATCGCAATTTGGGGGGCATTTGTTTCAGCGCCATTTAGCTCGACGCTATGTCCTTCAGCCACATCCTCGCTAACGGTAAACGACATATCCCGCTTGCGAGCCGCCCTGCCCTCGCCTAAGTCGCGGAGATTATGAGCTCAACCAACGATATCCGCCGCGCCTTCCTCGATTATTTCGGGGGCAATGACCATGATGTTGTGCAATCCGCACCTTTGGTCCCGTATAACGACCCGACATTGATGTTCGTCAACGCCGGAATGGTGCCGTTCAAGAATGTCTTTACGGGCCTTGAAACCCGCGCAAAGCCGCGTGCAGTGTCCAGCCAAAAATGCGTGCGTGCAGGCGGCAAGCATAACGATCTCGACAATGTCGGCTATACCGCGCGGCACCACACATTCTTTGAAATGCTGGGCAATTTTTCATTCGGCGATTATTTCAAAGAACAGGCGATCACCCATGCGTGGACGTTGCTGACCAAAGTCTGGGGGCTAAGCCCCGATAGGCTGACCGTCACCGTTTATCACACAGATGATGAGGCGTTTGACCTGTGGCGTAAAATTGCGGGCCTGCCTGAGCATCGCATCATCCGCATTCCCACAAACGACAATTTCTGGTCAATGGGTGATACCGGCCCGTGCGGTCCGTGTAGCGAGATTTTCTACGACCATGGCGACCATATTTTCGGTGGCCCTCCCGGAAGCCCCGATGAAGACGGCGACCGGTTCGTCGAAATCTGGAACCTGGTGTTCATGCAGTTTGAGCGGCAAGAAGACGGCAGCGACGTGCCGCTGCCAAAGCCGAGCATCGACACCGGCATGGGGCTGGAACGCCTCGCCGCTGTGATGCAGGGCGTGACCGACAATTATGATACGGACACGTTTAAGGCGCTGATCGCGGCATCCGAACAGCTGACCGGTACTAAGGCAGAGGGCGAGCAGAAAGCGAGCCACCGCGTTATTGCCGACCATTTGCGCTCAACCAGCTTCCTGCTAGCCGACGGGGTGATGCCGTCGAACGAAGGGCGCGGCTATGTGCTGCGCCGTATCATGCGCCGCGCGATGCGGCATGCCCATTTGCTGGGAGCAAAAGAACCGTTGATGCACCGCTTGGTCGGCAGCTTGTCCGCCGAAATGGGTGCGGCTTACCCAGAATTGCTGCGCGCACAGCCGTTAATCGAGGCGACATTGCGGCAAGAAGAAACCCAGTTCCGCCGGACGCTGGACAAGGGCCTAAAACTGCTCGACGAGGCCACCGCTGGCATGGCGCAGGGCGACGTTTTGGCAGGTGAGACAGCGTTCAAACTCTACGACACTTTCGGCTTTCCCTATGACCTGACCGAAGACGCACTGCGCGCGCAAGGCTTTGGCATTGACGCGACCGGATTTGAAACCGCGATGGGCGAACAAAAAGCACGCGCTCGCGCCGCATGGAAAGGCTCTGGCGCAAAAGCATCGGACGATGTCTGGTTCGACATCGCCGAACGCGTCGGCTCCACCGAGTTCACCGGCTACACCGCGACCGAGGGCGAAGGTCAGGTCGTGGCATTGGTCAACGACGGTATCGAGGTACAATCCGCCGTCGCTAGCGATACAGTGACAGTTATCACCAACCAGACTCCCTTTTACGGCGAAAGCGGCGGCCAGATGGGCGACGCGGGCTCGATCATGGGTGCGAACTTCCGTGGTGAAGTGACCGACACAGCCAAGCCTTTGGGTCGCCTGCACGCGCATCAAGTGTCGCTTCTTTCTGGCGAGATCAAAGTAGGCGATGTCGTGCAGTTAAAGATCGACATCGCACGGCGCGATGCTTTGAGGTCGAACCACAGCGCGACGCATTTGCTGCATGCGGCCTTGCGTAATCATCTGGGTGGTCATGTGACCCAAAAGGGCAGCATGGTCGCAGCGGATCGTTTGCGCTTCGATTTCTCGCACAACCAAGCCGTGACGGCGGACGAGATTGCTGCAGTAGAGGCAGAGGTGAATGCACAGGTCAGAGGCAATCGTGCAGTCACGACGCGATTGATGACGCCCGATGACGCCGTTGCCGCAGGCGCGCTGGCATTGTTTGGCGAAAAATATGGCGACGAAGTTCGCGTGCTCAGCATGGGCGATACCTCGGGAACGAATTACTCGACCGAACTGTGCGGTGGCACGCACGTTAATGCGTTGGGCGATATCGCGTTGATTACCATCGTGTCAGAAGGCGCAGTCGCAAGCGGCATCCGCCGGATCGAGGCTCTCACTGGCGAGGCCGCAAGGCAACATTTGGCGCGCCGCGAAAGCCAGCTGAAAGATGTGGCCGCGATGCTGAAAACCGCACCTGATGAAGTTTCGGCGCGTATCGAGACATTGCTGGCAGAACGCCGTGCGATGGAAAAGGAGCTTTCCGATATCAAAACCAAGCTAGCGCTTTCTGGCGGCGGTGGGGCGGC
>JBEBKE010000002.1:0-60617 GCA_040079555.1 Sphingorhabdus sp.
CGGACCCGCCCACACCCAGCCGATGATGACCGATCTCACCAAGGCCCTCTCCGAAATCTGGGAACGCATGAACCTCAAACGCGCCGCGTAAAAGGGGGCAGCAGAGAAAGGTGGCGGAGTGGGAGGTAGCCGAAAAAGTCATGTAAAAACATGATCTTAAATATGAACTTGGGAGAAGGGCAGGGCTTTGCCCACAATTTATCCCACCGGGCAAAACCCAGTGCGTGACCGTTCGCCACGGTCCATTCCGATCCATCGGGGAGTCGGTTTTGGGTAGCGGAATTTGCACTCGCTGGCAAGGTTGCTAGCATCAAATGAAGTCAGAAGTTCTCAATATGACTGCGTAGGACTTGCATCTCCTCATGCTGAAAAACTTGCTCAGATTTGCCCGCAAGGATGCGCCCGGTGAAATTGGATTTTCATACGTGGCGCGAGATGCAGATAGCCCAATGCAAGGCGTCGAAGTAGGCGTCGTGGTCGATGTTGGGGATGGAGCCCCGCCATGGATTGTAGTCGATGAAGCGCCGACAACCGCCATCGTTGCGAGGTGGCCTGGCAGGCTTTGGAAGGTCGAAATTTTGAGGTCTGCGCCCGCAAAGGACCAACCCATGTCATATGCAAGATACAAGCGTGCTTTGGCGGTTCGAGTGTTGGATGAAGTGAGCACCGCAAGTCTGTTCGGTGAACATGGACATCAGGTCTCAGCGATCTTGGAAATTGCCGCTTCGCTCAGCCGTGAGTCCGCTGCCTCTCTATCGCCTGCTCGTCACCCTCGCGCTCCAGAAGCCTACGACCAAGTTTTTCGGAGTTGGATTCAGTTCGAAGATTTGGATCTGGATTTCGAGGGTAGCCTTGATGGCGTTTTGAAAGTGGGTTCTAAACCTCACGGTTCTCCTATCTATGATGGCCTATGCGTCCTCGATACCGTTGTATCGAATCGTGCGAAGGCGGTTGAAGGTGATGCCGCAAACTCAATCGAGGACGGTGAAGTCATTCTCCGCGAGCCTTGGCGAGGTGCGTGCACGGTTCTAAGCGATGCAGCTCTAGCGCTCGGCGCTCCTTCGTTTGTGACAGATGAAAATCGGAAAATACTCCTGTCTGGATGGGACAGCTTCTCAACCTAGGTTAGAAATTTTAGTGTAGGCATGCCGATCTTCATCCCGATCGGTAAGAGCCGTAAGACTTCACGCCAGCAGTTGCATTGATCTTCCCGTTCGGTAAGAAAATGACTTGATCTGCCCATCCGATTGTGCTTTCTTCCCGCTCGGTAAGAATGCCATGATTGAAAACGCAACCCAATTCGGCGCAGCCGTCGCCTCCGCCCGCAAGGCTCTCGGCCTCACCCAGCGAGAGCTGGCGCTTGCCATCAACAGCGGTGAGCGCTTCATAGTCGATCTTGAAGCTGGCAAGCCCACCGCGCAATTGGGCAAGGCGCTCGCCGCCGCCCGCGCCGTCGGCCTGCGCCTGACCGCCACCGGCACAGCGGAAGGCTGACCGTGGAGCTGCCCGTCCACTTCGGCAGTCGTCAGGTCGCAACGATCAGCGCCGACGACCAGGCAACAATGCTCACCTACGTCGACACCTGGCTTGGCGCCCCGGACCGCTTCCCGGTTTCGCTAGCCATGCCCCTTCAGCGCGAGCCCTTCGGCAGCGAACGCGTTCTGCCCTGGCTGATGAACCTGCTGCCCGAAGGCGAACCCCTTCGCGCGATGACCCGCGCCGTCGGCGTCGCTCCCGAAGACGCGCTCGGCCTGATCGCCGAGACCGGCAACGATCTCGCTGGCGCGCTCAGCATCGCCCCGCAGCAACCGCGCGGCGAGCTCGGATATCGCCCGATCCCGGATACCGACACGCTCGAGCGGATCATCGCAGAATTACCCGCACGCCCCTTCCTGATCGGCGAAGAGGGCGTCTCGATGAGCCTCGCGGGCGCACAAGACAAACTGCCCGTCGCCATGGTCGATGGCCAGATCGCCGTCCCCATCAATGGCGCGCCGTCGACCCACATCCTCAAGCCCGATAATCCGCGCCTGCCCGGCAGTGTCCAAAACGAGGCGCTTTGCATGGTGCTTGCCCGACGGATCGGCCTCAATGTAGCGCCAGTCACGACCGGCGTTGCAGGAGGACGCAGCTATCTGCTCGTCGAGCGGTACGACCGCACCAGAACCGACACTGAAGTCCACCGCTTGCACCAGGAAGACTTTTGCCAGGCACTCGCCCGCCCGCCCGCTGCAAAGTACGAATTCAACGGCACCGGCACACGCGGCCCTTCGATCGCCGATATGTTCGCGCTCGTCCGCCAGCACATGACCGCCCGTGACATCAACCGCCTGCTCGACGCCGTTATCCTGAACATAGCAATCGGCAACGTGGACTCGCACGCCAAGAACTATTCGATCCTGCTCGGCCCCGGCGCCCCGCAGCTCGCCCCGCTCTACGACCTGATGTCCGGCCTCGCCTGGGCCAACATCACGCAGAACCACGCCCAGGCTATCGGAGGCCAGCGCCGAGGCCGCCACATTTACGGCCGCCACTGGCGTCGTATGGCCGAAGCCGCAGGACTGGCAGCGCGGGGGACGATCCAGCGCGTTGAACAGGTGACGACGCGGCTGCTTCGCGAATTACCCGCAGCGGTTGAAGAGGTGGCAGCAATGCCTGCAGGATCGTCGATGCTGGAGATCTTCGCCAGGGAGATCGAAGAGCGAGCGACCGAGGTCAGAACGCATTCCGGACAGGAAGGCGTTCCCGAAATTGCCTCGACAGAGAACGAAGCTCCGGCATTTGGGGCGAGCGCCTACTCAAGCGACGGGGAACCTAACGGCAATGGCTAAGGGCATCTTCGTCCACCGCACGGACTCGATCTACGATGACAGTCCGGCAGAGCGATACCAGTTTCCTCGGCAATACCTCAACCGCGTCAGCCCCTGTATTGGCGATTGGATCATCTACTACGAGCCGAGCAAGGTCCGAGACACGCGCGGCTATTTCGCCGTTGCCAAGGTCACCGATGTGGTGCCCGACCCTACCGCCAAAGACATGTATCTCGCGCTGATCGAACCCGGCACTTATCTCGATTTCGTCAATCCAGTACCCTTCAACGGCCCCAATGGCCTCGTCGAGCAAGGCGTGCTCAATGAGGCTGGCAAGATCTCAGGCCGCGCCCAGGCAGCCGTCAGACCACTTTCCAATGCCGACTTCAACCGTATCATCGATATGGGCCTGGCCGATGACGAGGCCTTCCTGCCGCGTGTGGACCAACTCGATGAAGACCGCGTCCGCGAGGAGCGCGCACCATTCGTCTTCGAGGTGGAGCGCGACCGTGTCGCCAACCTTGGATCGCGCCTCGTTCGTGACCGGCTTTTCCGTCGTCGCGTAGTCCAGGCCTATGACGCACGCTGCTCGATTACTGGTCTCAAACTCATAAACGGAGGCGGTAGAGCCGAAGTCGAAGCGGCGCATATTCGCCCCGTCGAGCGTGGCGGCCCGGATATCATCACCAATGGAATTGCCCTCTCAGGAACTGTCCATTGGATGTTCGACCGAGGCTTGATCGGGCTAGGCGACGACCTCGAAATCCTGATCAGCAGGCAGGCCAACGACCCCGACGGAATCCGCGGAATGATCAACCGCAACGGCTTCGCAATCCCGCCTACTCGGGCGCTGGAGCGTCCCCATCCAGGCTTCCTGGCCTGGCATCGCGAGCACTGTTTCAAACATTGAATTGAGGTGCCTCAAGCGCCGGGTGGCGCACAGCATCAAACCGACCGGATCTAGCTAAGTAACTAAAATCAAAACAGGATTATCATTGAATCCATCCTCAGCAGCGGGTCGAAGTGTATGGCACACCCTCCGCGGTAAACCGCCTCTGCCATGGGGAAAAATGCCGTAAAATCAGTGCGCGAGACGCTGGATCTGCTCGGCAGCAGATACGCTGCTGAAGGCCATCTGGTCCCCGCAAATGACCGGATTTCCGCGACTTTCGATCCTAGTTTTGATATTGGCGATGGCCATATGGTCCCCATGCGGCGAAAGCCCGGGTGCCGGGCACTGCTCGATGGCAACTTTGCGCGGCGCAAGCTGCCGCTGCGCGAGACCGAATACTGCATCTGGGACACCGAACTGGCAGGCTTCGGCCTGCGCGTCAGGCCGACCGGCAACTACTACTGGTTTGTTCGCCTGCGCCATCGCGGCAAGCATCGCCGGATCACCTTGGGCCGATCCGACGACCTCGTGGCCGAGCTTGCGCGGGCGCGGGCGCAGGCGCGGCGATTGCTCGCCGAGGTGGCGCTTGATGGCCTGCCCAAGCGCGCCGTGGTCAAGGCGACGCCGATCATGTCGGACTTCGTCGATGCCTATTGGGATGATCTGTCGCGGGTCTGGAAACCCTCGACGACCAAGCGCAACTGGAACGCATGGAAGAACGTCCTTGCGCCGGAATTTGGCGCGGTGCGCGTTGCAGACATACTGCCATCCGATATTCACCGATGGCGCGATGGTTTCGCCGGGACGCGAGAGGGACAGTTCAACCGGTCAGTGCCGGTCTTGGCGGCGCTGCTCAAATACGCCGAAGCACTGCGACTTAGGCGGAAGGGCTCCAACCCTTGCCGGGGAATGCCGCGCTACTGGCGTGAGCCCAAGGAACGATATCTGACGCCCGCCGAGTATCGCCGGATCGGTGCCGCATTGCGCGAGGAGGAAGTTGCCTACCCGGAGCAAGTGGCTGTCATCCGGCTGCTGCTGTCTACCGGCGCGCGCGTGGGCGAGATCTTGAATCTCCGCTGGGAATGGGTGCAGCCGCCGCGCCTCCTGCTGCCGGACAGCAAGACAGGAGCCAAGACGATCTGGCTCAACAGCCAGGCGCTTGAAGTTCTTGAGGGGATCGAGCGGCATGAGGGGACATCACTCGTGTTCCCGAATCGTGCCGGGACAAGGCCGATCATTCTCGACAACTGGTGGCTGCCATTCCGTCGGCGCTGCGCTTTGCCGGATGTCCGCATCCACGACCTGCGGCATAGCTTCGCGTCTACCGCGATCCTGGACAACGTGCCGCTTGCGACCATCGGCAAGCTACTTGGCCATGTCCTGCCCGAAACCACCGCCAAATATGCACACCTGTCCGATGATGTGATCGGCGATGCAGCCGACCGCATTGCGGGATCGATGGCGCGGGCGATCGGGCTGCGCCCATGCGCGGTCATCACGCTGCTGGTGCTGACTGGCTGTCGCTACCGGGAAATCCTGACCCTCCAGTGGCAGGACGTGAAAGGCAACCGCCTGCTCCTACGTGACAGCAAGACCGGCCCACGCACAGTATGGCTCGGCTCGGCGGCGCGCGAGGTCATCTACAACCTGCCGCGCCATGCCAAGATTCCATGGCTGTTCTGGAACTACCAGTATCGAAGGCCGATGCGGTCCATTCAGCACCTGTGGGAGACGATTCTCCACCGCGCGGGTCTCGGCAAGCTGCGCATCCATGATCTGCGCCACACCTTTGCCAGCCATGCCGCGATGAGCAAGGAAACACTTCCCATGATCGGGCGACTGCTAGGCCACGCCAACCATCAATCGACGGCCCGGTATGCTCATCTCGATGATGAGCATTTACTGGATGCCGCCCAACGGGTTGGCAATGCCATCGAACGGTTGATAGGTGGATAACCAAAACGCCAGACGCCTTTGCTGCGGCTCCGCCTCAGATCTCAACCTGACTTCCCAATTCAATCACGCGGTTGGTGGGAAGCTTGAAGAACTGCATAGCGCTTTCCGCATTGCGGACCATGCCGGCGAACAGCTTCTCACGCCAGATTGCCATACCTGGACGGTTTGAGGCGATCAGCGTCTGCCGGGAGAGGAAGTAGCTGGTATCCATTGCCCGGAATGGGCCGCCTGCCCGTTCTTCCTTTGCCAGCTCTGCGGGTATATCGACCTCGTCCATGAAGCCGTAGTGGAGCACGATGCGATAGAAGCCATGGCCCAGTTCTTCGACATCGCGACGGCCTTCCGATGGCACATGCGGCACACCTTCCGTCGAGACCGTCAGAATGACGACACGCTCATGCAGGATATGGTTGTGCTTGAGATTGTGCAGAAGCGCCGGAGGAACGCCTTCCGTGGTCGAAGCAAGGAAGACCGAGCTGCCTGACACGCGCTTGACCTTTTCTCCCACCGATTTGAGAAACAGATCGATAGGCATTGCGTCTTCAAGCAACCGCGCACGCATCAGGCGTCGACCCGTGGCCCATGTGGTTAGCAGCGTGAAAGTGACCGCAGCAACCAGCAGCGGAAACCAACCACCATCCGGGATCTTTGTGATATTTGAAGCGAAGTAAAGGCCATCGACCACGAGGAATGCCCCCGTCACGAGTGCCGCTAGAAGCGGGTGCCATTTCCACACTGCAAAGGTAAGAATACCGAGCATGCAGGCGGTGATGAACATCGTGCCCGTAACTGCGATGCCATAGGCTGCAGCAAGGTTGCTTGAACTTTTGAAACCCATCACTAGCAAGATGACAAGCACCAGCAGCCCCCAGTTGACCAGAGGCACATAGATTTGTCCGGCAGCCTTGGCGCTGGTGTGCAGGATCTTGAGGCGGGGCAGGAAGCCAAGCTGCACCGCTTGCTGCGAGACTGAATAAGCACCCGAAATCACCGCCTGGCTGGCGATGATTGTCGCCATCGTTGCCAGCACGACCAGAGGAAGTCGCGCCCAGTCTGGGGCCATCAGGAAGAACGGATTCTCGACTGCGGTGGGATTCACCAGCAGCAGCGCCGACTGGCCGAGGTAATTGATGATCAGGCACGGGAAGGCCACATATAGCCAGGAAACCATGATCGCCTTTCGCCCGAAGTGCCCCATGTCGGCATAAAGGGCCTCGGCACCGGTCACCGCAAGGACGACCGAACCAAGCGCGAGGAAGGCCAGCCCCGGATCGATTAGGAAGAACTCCAGCGCATAATGCGGGCTCAGCGCCCACAGCACCTGCGGTGCCTGCGCGATGTTGACGATGCCCAGCACCGCCAGGACGAGGAAATAGACGATAATCACCGGGCCGAACAATTTTCCCACGGCTGCCGTGCCGCGTGACTGGATCGCGAACAGCCCTACAAGGATGCCGATGGAAAGCGGCAGCACCCAGCGGGCAAACCCTTCGTTGACGATAGTCAGGCCTTCCACCGCTGACAGGACCGAGATGGCCGGAGTGATGATGGCATCGCCATAGAACAGGGCGGTAGCAATCACGCCCAACATGGCGATGGTCGGGCTCCACCGGTTTTCGCCGAGCTTGCGGCCAATCAACGCCAGCAGGGCGAGACTGCCACCTTCGCCCTTGTTGTCGGCCCGCAGGATGACGAAAACGTATTTCAGCGTGACGATCAGCATCATCGTCCAGAAGATCAGCGATAGCACGCCGTAGATATGCGCCGGGTCTACTGCCAGAGGATGATGGCCGATGAAGCTCTCCTTCAACGCGTAGAGCGGCGAAGTCCCGATATCGCCGAAGACTACGCCGATCGCGCCAATTACCAGCGCGGGAAAGCTCTCATTATGGGCATGCGGCCCCTCTGCGTCGCTCATGACATCGTGCCTAATCGCGCGCGCGAGGAAGCACCACGAACTTTACGGAATCTTTATGCCCGGGGCCAAATTGCCCGTGGAACCTTAACGCCCCCAAAGCGTAGATGAATCACCGCATCTGGAATGCGGGAGCATTTTTTCATGGCACGGAATCTCGATCGTCTTCGCAAGGGTGAACGCTGGTGGACCGCTGAAGTGGTCCTGCGCAGCGTTGGCATCCTGCTGCTGTCGGCCTGCTACCGATTGGGGATAATCGCGCATCGCTGGGTGACTGCACAGCCGATGCATCAGGCGACACTTAGAGAATTCGCCGTTTGCCTGGCGATCGTGGTCTGCCTCACAAGCGGCCTTGCCCTCACCATGCTCGGACCCAAGCTGTTCGAGCACGTACCGATCCCGCGCAACAGCGCCTACTTAACGTGGAAATGAACGCCATGAATTCTGATGGCCGGTCCGCCCGCCTGGGCGGGCCGGCTCAAACGCATTTCAACAGATTGATACCGAACAATGCATGCCTGCAAATATCGTCCAGCATCCCGCGACGCTGAATATTTTGAAGTAGGCTAATGGAGAAACCAAATGACCGACGCGAATTGGCTTACCCTCCTTGGCGGCCTTTTCATCCTGACCCTCGCTTTTGTGCGCCTGTGTGAAAAGGCCTGAGGAAATACCATGACCACATCACTCACCCTGGCCGGGCTCACTGCTGTCGGCCTGCTTGTCTATCTTTTCGCCGTTCTCATTCGGCCTGAGCGGTTCTGAGGCCAGAGTCCTTCAAAGGAATATACCATGACCCCCCAGGGATGGACGCTAATCCTTGTATTCACCGCGCTTGTCGTGGCGCTTGCCAAGCCTATGGGCACTTGGCTTTTCGCGCTTTACGAAGGGCGCCGCACGCCGCTTCACCGGGTCCTCGGCCCGGTCGAACGCGGATTTTACCGCCTTGCCGGGATCAATCCCGAAGCTGAACAGGGCTGGCGCGCCTATGCGCTGCACATGCTGTTGTTCCAGTTGGTGCTGGCGCTGTTCACTTATGCCGTACTCCGGTTGCAGGCAGTCTTGCCACTCAATCCCCGGGAACTTCCCGGCCTGGGTAGCGATGGTGCGCTGAACACGGCGATCAGTTTCACAACCAACACCAACTGGCAGTGGTATTCGGGCGAAGTCGCGCTGTCGAATTTCAGCCAGATGTTCGGTCTAACCATCCACAATTTCCTCTCGGCAGCGACCGGCATTGCCATCGCCTTCGCCCTGTTCCGCGGCTTTGCCCGGCGTGAGGTCGGGACCATCGGCAATTTCTGGGCCGATTGCACCCGCGTCACGCTCTATCTTCTGTTGCCGATCTGCGTCGTCTATGCGCTGTTCCTGGTGGCCAGTGGCGTGCCTCAGACTCTGGCGTCCAGCATCGATGCAACGACGCTTGAGGGTGTAAAGCAGACCATCGTCATGGGGCCGATCGCCAGCCAGGAGGCGATCAAGATGCTCGGCACCAATGGCGGCGGCTTCCTCAACGCCAACTCCGCCCATCCATTCGAGAACCCGACAGCGCTCACCAACCTTGTCCAGATGCTGTCGATCTTTGCGATCGGTTCAGGCCTGACATGGTGCTTTGGCAAGGCCGTAGGCAATACCCGGCAGGGGTGGGCGATCCTCGCCGCAATGATGGTGCTGTTCCTCGCCGGCGCTGGCGTGACCTACTGGCAGGAAGCGGCGGGCAATCCCGTCCTTCATAACCTTGGCGTCGCGGGCGGGAACATGGAAGGTAAGGAAGTCCGCTTCGGCATCGCCGCGAGCGCCCTGTTTTCGGTCGTGACGACCGCTGCCTCGTGCGGTGCTGTCAACGCCATGCATGACAGCTTCACGGCGCTGGGCGGCATGATCCCGCTGTTCAATATCCAACTCGGCGAAGTCGTGGTCGGCGGTGTCGGTGCAGGCATCTATGGCTTCCTGCTGTTCGCGCTGCTGGCCGTGTTCATCGCCGGGCTGATGGTCGGTCGGACGCCCGAATATGTCGGCAAGAAGATCGAGGCAAAGGATGTCAAGTTGGCAGTCCTCGCCATTGCAGTCCTGCCGCTGTGCATCCTGGGCTTTACGGCAATCAGCGCAGTTCTTCCCGCTGGGCTGGCCGGACCGCTCAACAAGGGGCCGCACGGGTTCACCGAGATTATCTATGCCTTTTCCTCCGGCACCGGGAACAATGGCTCGGCCTTCGCTGGCCTCACCGCTGGCACACCTTTCTACAACGGCCTTTTGTCCGTTGCGATGTGGATCGGGCGCTTCTTCATGATCGTCCCCGCTCTTGCCATAGCGGGAAGCTTGGCGGCCAAGAAGTACACGCCCGAGACCGCCGGGTCATTCCCGACGACGGGCCCGCTGTGGGTAGGCCTCCTGGTCGGGATCATCCTGATCGTCGGCGGGCTCACCTTCCTCCCCAGCCTCGCGCTTGGCCCGATAGCCGATCATCTCGCGATGACCTCCGGCCACCTGTTCTGACGGGACAAACATCATGACCACGCCAACATCCATGTTCTCTGCCAAGCTGATTATGCCTGCGATCGGCGATGCCTTCCGTAAGCTCAATCCTGCCGAGCTGGTGAAAAACCCGGTCTTGTTCACCACTGCCATCGTCTCACTGCTGCTGACGGTACTGCTTGCCATCGGACGCGAGCCGCTGCCGATTGGCTTCCAGGCCCAGCTTATCGTCTGGCTGTGGCTGACCGTGTTGTTCGGCACTTTTGCCGAAGCGCTGGCCGAGGGGCGTGGCCGGGCTCAAGCTGCCTCTTTGAGGGCTACCAAGTCCGATCTTGTGGCGCGGCTTCCGGACGGGCGGACCGTGCCCGCAGCACAGCTCAAGCGGGGAGATCACGTTCGGGTCGATACCGGCGATATCATTCCAGCCGATGGCGAAGTGATCGAAGGGGTCGCCTCGGTCAACGAAGCCGCGATCACTGGTGAATCCGCGCCCGTGATCCGCGAGGCAGGCGGTGACCGTTCGGCGGTCACAGCCGGCACGCGGGTCATCTCGGACTCGATCCTGGTTCGCGTCACGCAGGAACCGGGGCAAGGCTTTCTGGACCGCATGATCGCGTTGGTCGAAGGCGCGGAGCGTCAGAAAACCCCGAACGAGATTGCGCTTACGATCCTGTTGGTCGGCCTCACCATCATCTTCCTGATCGCGGTGGCCACCATTCCCGCTTTTGCCACCTATGCGGGTGGTCAGATCCCTGTCGCCATCCTTGCGGCGCTGCTCATAACGCTGATCCCGACAACAATCGCCGCCTTGCTGTCGGCGATTGGCATCGCCGGCATGGACCGGCTGGTGCGCTTCAACGTCCTGGCCAAGTCGGGCCGTGCCGTTGAGGCTGCTGGCGATGTCGATGTGCTCCTGCTGGACAAGACCGGCACGATCACCATCGGCGACCGGCAAGCGAGTGAATTTCGCCCCGTCGGCGGCATTCAGGTGGGCACTCTGGCGCAGGCTGCACTGCTTGCCAGTCTGGCAGACGAGACACCCGAAGGGCGCTCTATCGTCGTGCTTGCCCGCGAGAAATTCGGTATCACCCAGCGTGAGCTTCCAGCCGGGGCGGAAGTTATTCCGTTCACCGCGCAGACCCGTATCTCGGGCGTCAGGACCGAGGCAGGCCTTGTCCAGAAGGGTGCGGTAGATGCCATCCTGCGGGCCAATCCCGAAGCCGCATCAAGCTCCGCCGCTGCTGAATTACGCCGTAGTTCAGAGGACATCGCCCGCTCCGGCCAGACCCCGCTCGCCGTGGCGCAGGACGGACGGCTGCTGGGTGTCATTGCCCTCAAGGACGTTATCAAGGCTGGTGTCCGCGAACGATTTACCGAACTGCGCCGCATGGGCATCCGCACGGTCATGATCACCGGCGACAACCCGCTCACAGCGGCCTCGATCGCAGCCGAAGCGGGTGTCGATGATTTCCTCGCCGAGGCGACCCCCGAAGACAAGCTGGCGCTGATCCGCAAGGAGCAGCAGGGCGGCAAGCTGGTTGCCATGTGCGGCGACGGTACAAATGATGCCCCAGCCTTGGCCCAGGCTGACGTCGGTGTCGCGATGAATACCGGCACGCAGGCTGCGCGCGAGGCCGGCAACATGGTCGACCTCGACAGCGATCCGACCAAGCTCATCGAGATCGTCGGACTCGGCAAGCAGCTGCTGATGACGCGCGGCGCGCTTACGACTTTCTCGGTAGCCAACGACGTGGCCAAGTATTTCGCCATCATTCCGGCCATGTTCGTCGTGCTCTATCCGGGGCTCGGCGTGCTCAACGTGATGGGGCTAGCCTCGCCCGAAAGCGCGATCCTGTCGGCCATCATCTTCAATGCCCTGATCATCCCCGCGCTGGTGCCACTTGCGCTCAAGGGCGTGGCTTACAAGCCGATGGGAGCGGGGCCGCTGCTCGCGCGCAATCTTGCAGTCTACGGTCTCGGTGGTCTCATCGCGCCTTTCGTCGGCATCAAGCTTATCGACCTTGCGGTCGCCGGTCTCAACCTCGCCTGAGGAACTGAAAAATGACCAAGGATCTTTTCTCCGCTCTGCGTCCGGCACTGGTGCTGACGGCGCTTTTTGCTCTCCTGCTAGGCCTTGCCTATCCATTGGCTTTGACCGGCATTTCCCAAGTGCTGTTCGCGCGTCAGGCCAATGGTAGCCTGATCGAACGCAACGGTCATGTCATAGGCTCTGCGCTCATCGGACAGGGCTTCACAGGCGAGCGATATTTCCATCCGCGCCCTTCTGCAGCTGGCAAGGGCTACGATGCATCGGCCTCGTCCGGTTCTAACCTTGGACCAACCAGCCAGGTTCTCGTCGATCGCGTCAAGGCCGATACTGCCGCGCTCAAGACCTCACCGGGAGCAATCGTCCCGCCTGACATGTTGACAACTTCCGCCTCGGGGCTTGATCCCCATATCACTCCCGAAGCGGCCTATTTCCAGGCCGCACGCGTGGCGCGCGCGCGCGGGTTGAACGAGGCGGCCGTCCGCCAACTCATTACCGGTCACACCGAAGGTGTAATTCTCGGTTTCATCGGCGAACCCCGCGTCAATGTCCTCGAACTGAACCTCGCACTCGACAGGCAGGCACCGGCGCGCGCAAATACTGCGCAATGATCGATCAACGCCCCGATCCT
The DNA here is from genome assembly GCA_040079555.1 of Sphingorhabdus sp. GTDB lineage: Bacteria > Pseudomonadota > Alphaproteobacteria > Sphingomonadales > Sphingomonadaceae > Sphingorhabdus_B. Next base: position 12,727 of record JBEBKE010000002.1, read on the forward strand.
GACGCCCTTCTGCGTGCCGCTACGCGAGAGGGCAAAGGCCGCCTCAAGGTATTCCTTGGGGCGGCGCCGGGTGTCGGCAAGACCTTTGAGATGCTTACCGACGGCGCGGCACGTCGCGAGGCTGGGATCGACGTTGTCGTGGGAGTTGTCGAAACGCACGGTCGCCGCGAGACTGAGGCAAAGGTTCACGGATTTGAAATTATCCCCCGCAAGCCGATTGAATACCAGGGCCATGTCCTGGAGGAAATGGACATCGACGCGATCCTCGCGCGAAAGCCCGGCCTGGTTCTGGTTGATGAACTGGCCCACACCAATGCGCCGGGTAGCCGACACGACAAGCGCTACCAGGACGTCGAGGAACTGCTGGCGGCAGGCATCGACGTCTATTCGACCCTCAACATCCAGCATCTCGAAAGCCTGAACGATCTCGTTGCATCGTTTACGAAGGTGCGCGTTCGCGAGACTCTTCCGGACCGGGTAATCGAGGACGCTGAACTCGAGATCGTCGATATCCCGCCCGACGAACTTATCGAGCGCCTGCGCGACGGGAAAGTGTATGTTCCGCAGGAAGCGACCCGCGCCCTCGGCCACTTCTTCTCGAAATCCAACCTGTCGGCCCTGCGCGAACTAGCACTTCGCCGGGCCGCTCAGGCGGTCGATGCGCAGATGCTCGATTACATGCGGGCAAATGCCGTCGCGGGGACATGGGCGGTCAACGACCGCCTTGTTGTTGCCATTAGTGAACAACCCGGAGGGCCGGAACTTGTTCGCGCAGCCAAGCGCCTTGCCGATGCCCTTCGTGCGCCCTGGACAGCGGGTCACATCGAAACGCCGCGTACCAACGCCTTCAGCGATGTCGAGAACATGCAGTTGGCCGAAACGATGCATCTCGCCGCCCAACTGGGTGCGCAAGTAGCCACCATACCGGCACAAGGCGTTCTCGAAGGCCTCAAGCAATTCGCAGACAATGCCCGCGCGACGCAGCTCATCGTCGGCAAGTCCGTGCGTTCCAGATGGTTCGAATTGCTGCACGGCTCCATTGTCGACCGGTTGGTTCGGGAAACGCCGGGCCTTGCGGTTCACGTCCTCCCGATGGAGGAGGCCGAACAGCAACAGAGCCGACTCGCATCAAGTGGTTCTGCTCCGTGGGGAACGCCTTCGGGTTACGGCGTGTCGCTGGCCCTGACAGCAGCAGTCACGCTGTTCGGCATGGCGATCTTCGAGAGAGGTAACATTACCAATATCGGACTGCTGTTCCTGTTGCCGGTCATGGTGGCTGCGACGCGGTACGGCATGCGCACCGGCATCGTCACCAGCCTGGTCTCTTCGCTCGCTTACAACTTCTTCTTCATTCCACCGACCCACACCTTCACGATCGAAGATCCGCAAAATATCATTACGGTTCTGGTCCTGCTTGGGGTCGCAATTGTCGGCAGCCAGCTTGCCTCCCGGGTTCGCGACCAGGCCTTGCTGGCTCAGGCCAGTTCCACGCAGAACAGTTCCCTGGCAGGCTTTGCACGCCAACTTACCGGTATCAGTTCGCTTGACGAGCTCGCCCACGTCTTGTGCACAGAGATTGGCCGGCTGCTGGACAGCAACACAGTGCTCCTGATTCCGAGCGCCGAAGGCCTGCCTGTCCGCTCATCGTCCCCGCCCGGCTGCAAGTTGGACATGCTCGAAGATGCCGCTGCCCGATGGACACTCGATCACAATAAGCCAGCCGGCCGTGGTTCGGACACGCTCACCGCATCGGAATGGTTGTTCTATCCTCTTGGCACCGCCGGCAAGGTGTTGGCGGTGTTTGGTATGTCGCGATCGGATGCGCGTGCGCCAATACGTTCCGACCAGATGCCGCTGTTGCTCAGTCTCCTCGACCAGGCGGGCCTCGCACTCGAGCGTATCACGTTGGAGGGAGAAATGGCTGGGCTTGAGCAAGTCCGGGAGCGCGATCGACTGCGTCACGCGTTGCTGTCGTCGGTTAGTCACGACCTCCGCACTCCCCTCACGACGATCCTCGGATCACTCAAGGAAATCCGTGCCCTGTCCCCCGAGCAGGAACAGCAGCTTGCCGCCACGAGGACCGAGGCCGAACGGCTGCATCGTTTCGTCGCCAATCTGCTCGATATGGTGCGGATCGAAGCGGGGGCTCTGCACCAGAGCATCGAGCCAGTTGATCTTTCTGAGGCAGTCGCGAGCGCGGTTCATGATCTTCGTGGGGCACTGAAAAACCACGCAACACGCATCAACATCCGTCCTGATCTGCCGTTCGTTTTGGTCGATCCGCAGTTGTTCCATCACTGCCTCATCAACCTGATCGAAAACGCTTCGAAATATGGCGGCAGCGACGCGGCAATCACGATCGAAGCATCCCTCGATCCGGGAGGAGTCCAACTCTCCGTCAAAGACGGAGGATCGGGCATTCCCGAAGGAGAAGAGACTCGAATCTTCGAGACATTTGCTCGAATTGAAGGGTCTGACCGCAAGGGTGGCACTGGCCTTGGCCTGGCGATCGTGAAGGGATTTGCCGAGGCCATGGGGCTCAAAGTATCGGCAACCAATCGCCTGGACGGCCCGGGCGCTTGCTTCACAATTTTCTTTACAGCTGATCGATTGAAAGAGTTGTCTGAGCAATGACGCGCCAGGTTACCATACTGGTCGTGGACGATGAGCCTGCGATCCGCCGTCTCCTACACACCAGCCTCGCCCGCGCAGGCTACCGGATCGTTGAGGCCGGTTCAGCGCGCGAAACTGTAACCGCGTTGCAGATCGACAAGCCGGAATTGGTCCTACTGGACCTTGGCCTTCCTGATCGGGACGGGCTTGAACTGATTCCAATCATAAAGGCAGCCGGAGCATCCGTGATCGTCGTTTCGGCCCGAGATGCAACCGACCAAAAAGTCGCTGCGCTTGATCTTGGCGCCGACGATTATGTGTCAAAACCATTCGATAGCGAGGAAGTGCTGGCGCGCATCCGGACCGCATTGCGGCACAAGCTGGCCAACGAAACCGGTGCGCCCTTGGTCACACGGGGTGACGTTGAAATCGATCTTGTCTCACGCCTTGTCCGCAAGGCAGGCGTTGAAGTCCACCTGACACCCAAGGAGTACGCCTTCCTTGCCGAACTCGCCAAGAGCGCTGGGCGGGTCGTAACGCATTCGGCGCTGTTAAGATCCGTTTGGGGCCCTGGTCACGAAGGCGACGTAGAGTACCTTCGCGTCGCTGCGCGGGGGATCCGCCGAAAGTTGGAGGACGACCCTTCTCAGCCAACTCTAATCCGAAACGAACCAGGCGTGGGTTATCGACTTCTCGGCAATTCCTGATCTGAACATGGTGCAGCGGCAGCATGATTAGCGATGGCTATTTGGTCCCCAATCGCGAACAAAAGGGGGCAATAAGATTGCAAGTTCGCTCAAAACATCTCTCAAAGTTTGCTGCTCGAAAGCCGCGATCGGCGCTCAATCCCGCAGGAAATCAGCAAAAATTCTCGTGTCATTTTGTCGGTCACTACCGGTCTCAGTAGTGCAGTTGAAAACGGGTTGACCCGGCACACCGTACGCCGCCACGCGGCAGCAATGGAATATAAACCATTGGTATAACCTGAATTTGTTCCTTCTATGAAGGAGCAAGATCGATGTCAACGAATGGCCATGTGGTAACGCCAAAAGCGGTCGAAATTGAGGGATCGAATCGGCGTCGTCAGAATGGAATTACGAGCGAGAAAGTCAGGCTCGACGGCAACATCGCGCGGCGCAAGGTCAAAACCAAGGAGTTCATCTGGTGGGATACCGAACTTCCCGGCTTTGGCCTCAGGGCTTTCGCTGCAGGTTCGAAGAGCTGGTTCGTCCAGTTCCGCCAGCGCGGCAAGCAGAAGCGGGTCACACTTGGCCGCCCACCTGAATTGGGCGCGGAGGAGGCGCGCGTCTTGGCGCGCGCGCAGTTGGCCAAGGCTGCGCTTGACGGGCTGCCAGTAGCTCCAAAGTCCAGGCGAGCGCGCGGCAATGCGACCTTGTTTCGCGACTACGCGCCGCGCTTCTGGGCCGACTATGCCCGGCACTGGAAACCCTCGACCCGCAAGGGCAATCGCGCCCGCATCTTCAAGGACCTGACCGAGATATTTGGGCACCAGCGCGTCGATGCGATCCGCAAAGCCGACATCCTGCGTTGGCGCGATAGCTGGGCCAATCGAACGGGGGCATTCAACCGCACGATCCCGATCCTCTCGGTGATGATGGGCTACGCGGAACAATTGGGTATCCGCCCACGCGGCTCAAACCCTTGCAAGGGAACCCCGCGCTTCAAGCGCAAGCTGGTTGACCGGTTTCTCAGCGCCCGCGAATTCAATCGCCTTGCGGCAAGTCTGCGTGCATTCGAGGAGAGCGACCCGATCGCAGTCCAGGCGATCCGGTTGTTGATCTACACCGGCGCGCGGCACGGCGAAGTGGTGGGGCTGCGCTGGGAATGGGTGCAGCCACCGCGCTTGATGCTGCCAGACAGCAAGACCGGAGCGAAAATCGTTTACCTCAACCGGCAGGCGCAGGCCGTCCTTGCTGCCATGCCGACTAAGGCCGAGACGGGCCTCGTCTTCCCGTCGGTCCGCGATGACAAGCCGATTGCGCTCAGCATTCCCTGGCTTGCGATCAGGCAGCATGCTGCTTTGCCCGATGTTCGGCTGCACGATCTGCGACACAGCTTCGCCTCGATCGCCATCGCCGATGGAATCTCGCTGGTCGTGATCGGCAAATTGCTCGGCCATGCGCTCGCCGAAACCACCGAGCGATACGCGCACCTGGCCGACGAGGCGATTGCCGACGCCGCCAAACGCGTTTCGGGTTCGCTCGCCAAATGCCTGGGGATCGCGGCATGACCCGCGTCAGCCTTGCTCGCATCATCGCGGATGAGCTCGCGACTTTGCGCCGCTTCGATCCGGGCGCTAGGCCCGGCGGCAGGCCGCGCCGGGTGGTCTGGTCGGAAAAGCAGCCGGGCTTCGGTGTTCGGCACTACGCGTCCGGGCGCAGCACCTATGTCGTCCAGTCGCTAATGAACGGTGTCACCCGGACCATCACGCTCGGTAACGCCAACGTCCTGAGTAAAGCCCAGGCCTTGAGCGTAGCGAGGCGCATTCTGCTGCGCGCGCAGGTCGGCGAGGACCCGGCGACCAAGCGCAAGGAGGTCCGCAAGGTCCCGACCTACGATGACTTCCTGACGCTGTACTGGAAGCAGGCTGCCGTGAAGTGGAAACCGAGCACGTTCAAGGCCCATAACTATTATCGCCGCCGCCACCTTGATCACGCCTTCTTCGGCAGGTTCATCGACGAGATCGAGCAGTCGCACGTGCTGACCTGGTTCAACAAGATCTCGGTCAATGCCGGTCCCGGCGCGGGCAATCGCTGCTTCGAAATTCTACGCTCGATGTTCAACCATGCCGAACGTTGGGGCCTGCGTCCCGAAGGCAGCAACCCTTGCGCCTACATTCGGCCCAACAAGCGCCGGAAGTGCGAGCGGTTCCTCTCCAATCAAGAAATTGCGCGACTGGGCGAGGTGCTGAGCCGCAAAATCCACAGTCATCCGCTGCACACCTCGATCATCTATTTGCTCCTGCTGACGGGTTGTCGGAGTTCCGAGATTACGGACCTCACCTGGAGCGAGGTGAAAGGAGGGCGGTTGCTGTTGCACGACAGCAAGACTGGTCCTCGCACAGTCTGGCTCGGCGACGAGGCGCGGACGTTGCTTGCCTCGCTCGAACGACGCGGCGGATCCGATCCAGTGTTCTGGAACAAGCTGACCCGGCGCCCTGTCGGCAGCATCGACGTGTTCTGGAAAGGCGTGAAGGTCGAGGCCAATCTGCCTGGAGTTCGGATTCACGACCTCAGACACAGTTTTGCCAGCCACGCCGCTGCTCGCTCCGAGACACTGCCGATGATCGGCAAACTCCTCGGCCACGCACGGTTGCAGACCACCTCTCGTTATGCCCACCTTGATGATGGCCCCGTGCTCGACGCAGCCGAACGGATTGGTGAGCTGATTGCCGATGCGATGGGCGAGGATCATTCATTGAACCATAATACTATGTGTGATATCGGAGTGCCGATCCATGACCGGTAAGCCGCGAACCCGCATCTACAAGAACCGCTGGTTTGCGAAGTTCGCGAACCGGGAAGGGATCAGCGATGCAACGCTTGTCGCGGCCATCGATCAAGCCAGTCGCGGCCTGATCGACGCTGACCTCGGTGGCGGCCTGATCAAGCAGCGTGTCGCGCGCGAAGGCGGAGGCAAGTCCGGTGGCTACCGCACGCTGGTCTTCTTCCGCCAAGAGGAACGGGCCATATTCGCCTTCGGCTTTGCCAAGAGCGATAAAGCCAACCTCAGCGCGGCCGAGCTGAAGGTCTACAAGCAGGCCGCGAAGATCGTGCTCGCGCTGACGCAGGCGCAGATCGACATCGAAGTATGCGAAGAGAGACTGTTCGAGGTGAATGACGATGCCCAGAACCTATAAGAGCGAGGCGCTCGCTGCCGTTCACGAGATGATCGAAGGCCTCCACGAGGGTGGAGCCATCGACAAGCGCACGCTGCGTGAGTTCGACGACACTTGCCTTGTTCCGGCGGCGGCGCTCCAGCCTGAGGAAATCAAGGCAATTCGCGAGGCTGAGCACGTCTCGCAGCCTGTTTTCGCACGCTATCTCAATGTGTCGAAGAACCTTGTGTCTGATTGGGAGCGGGGGAAGAAGAGACCAGGCGGGCCGGCGCTACGGTTGCTGTCGATCATTCAACGCAAGGGCTTGGAGGCAGTCGCTTAGTCGGCTCGTGGGGACGATCCGGTTAGTCCGCTCGTGAACTGGAATCGGTCTAACCGGACATTCCGGACGGCTGCGCCGATGGCAGCAACGCGCCTCAATTCCGGTCTTTCGAAGTGGCCCGCCAACTTCCAAAAGGCGGACGAAATCGGGCCCCACGTTCCGGCAACAATGTCGGAAATTTGACTAGTGCGTTCGTAAGATAAAAATTGAGCTGAGGGGGCAGTTTGACCCCGGCGACGCCTTAGTCGTAGTTGCGGGCGGTCGCAGGCTCATTCGAACAAACCTAAGAGCGAACGCGACCATTCAGCCCTAATCGAGCCTGCCGGGGAAAGGGACGATACACGTGAACGAGCTTATCGATACTTGGAACGTCGAAACCTTTGATCCGGCCTTACTCGCCGATCTTGCCGCCCACTCCGCCCTTATCCGGGACTATCTGGAGACTTCTCGTCGGCAATCGCGCGAGCGCGAAGCTTCCACAAGGTTGATGGCGTATCCCGAAAACCCTCATGCCGGTGACTACATTGCGCTGAAGGAGCGCCTGATGGGCATCATGGCGTCGCGCACGATTCGCGCGTGGCACTATACTCGAATGACAGATGACGAGGTTCACGGTATCAGGCAAAACGGCGTGCATCTTTCGACCCTTGAGACGATCAGAGCGCGCTTAGCCCGGCAGGTGGCGGCCGGACATATAACGGAAGAGGTTGCGGAACGGTTGTTTGCGGACAGCCCTTTCCAGGGTGATCAGCATTCGGCGCGTACAGGCAAGTTCTGGATGGTGTCGAATCCGATCATGACCACTGCCAGCGGGGTCAAACGGCTGCTGGCAAGCTGGGGCGGCGAAGCGGCGTATTTCTGGCAACAGGACTCCAAGCTTGAGCTGTTGCTGACGACTATCGGCCTTCCACGCGTGTTGGAGATCGCGATGCCGCTGGCGCATTCGCGCCATAGCTATCAAGCGGCCGAGTCAGTTGTGGCGACGTATGCGCGCACGCTCGGCTGTCATCCGGATGGCGGAAGTTTTGACCTCTATTCTCAATCCGCGCTCGGTCCCGAGGCTATCCTCGACGTCCACAGCGAGGGTGACGAGAGCTTCACGCAGTTCGCCCGAGGTTATCCTGCTGAGTATATTGCGGTCGATGCGAACGGAGATGATGATTGAGCGCCGAGGTTGACATCACGCCGGCTCAAGCAAGCTCGCAAAGGCACGATCCACGACCAGAGCAGTTGGTCTTTGATGAGCTTGGCATGCTCGTCGCCACGCCAGGATTCGCCCATGTGATCGCGGCGCTCTGCGCTCGCGACAATTTCACCTGGTACAGAGATGAGATGCGCGCGGAAGATATGGCGCACCTGTACTCGCGCTCGCGGCTTATTCGCACCGAAATGTTCACGATGATCGGGCTCATGATGCGATCCGATCCCGATCTCTCCGCGCCCGCTCCCGTCGACCCCGGCAAATTAGCGAAGCGCGCAGAAGAGCTCCTTTCAGAAATGCATGACAGCATGAACCAGCCGTGGGTCGAATCCATGCGTGAGGCGATGCTGAGCGGCGACATACCCAACCCGCGGACGGCAGGCGATGCGATGCGCGAGCCAATCTTCTACGGTGGCGAAGGTGCGTTTTCCTTCCAGAACTGCGATTTTGCGAGCCAGAAATATTCCGCCGATGACAGCTGGATCAAGACGGCGAAAGGCGCGTCGATCGACGAGATGATCGCCGTGGCGAACGCGATCGGCACAATTCAGACGGACAAATTGACCTCCGCAATCCACGCCGGACTGCGCGAGAATGGCGATCCGCGCTTTCTCGACAGCTTTACGTTCGAGCCTGAAGAAATCGTCGCCACCATTGGCATGCCGCGTGACCGCGTACTGGCGTGCATCGGCGCGTTCGCGCTGCCCAACGGTCATGGAAATCCGACCTTCCGAGCACTCAACGACTTCAACGCCGTCAATGCGATGCCTATTCTGGCGCGCGGTGATGACCGTTTCGTACTGTATCACTGGAACGCGCTCGCCGAAGCCCTTTACGAGGCGCCATTCTACTGGCTGGGCGCAGACAAGTCTTATGCGCCGACGGCGCTCAAACATCGCGGTGAGTTCACCGAGGTCTTCGCGCTCGAACGGCTGCGCAAGGTATTCGGCGAGGACCGTGTATTTCATGGTGTGAATATCGAGCGTGGAAAGGGCGACCGGGTCGGTGAGATCGACGTGCTCGTTCTCTTCGGCGACCGGGCCATCGTTCTTCAAGCCAAGTCGAAACGGCTAACGCTTGAAGCCAGGCGCGGGAACGACCTTCAGATTAAAGGCGATTTCAAAGCCGCGATTCAGGATTCCTATGATCAGGCAATGGACTGCGCGGAAGCACTCAGGAATCCGGGCCTCCGCTTTTTGACCTCGGATGGCGTTACCGTCCGCATCCCGGCCGAGCTGACGCAGATTTTTCCCATCTGCGTGGTTGCCGATCATTACCCAGCTTTAGCTTTTCAGGCTGACCAGTTCCTCGCGCAACGCGACGTCGCGGACGTGCAGTCTCCGGTCGTGATGGACATCTTCACTTTGGACGCGATGGCGGAGATGCTTGATCGGCCGCTGCGCTTCCTCAGCTACCTGGATCTTCGCGCGACGTGCGGTGCGAAGGTGCACATACATCATGAGATCACGCTTCTCTCTTACCACCTAAAGTACAACCTGTGGCTGGACGATGAGTACGACATGGTCGCGCTCGAAGACGATTTCGCAGCTGACCTTGAAATCGCCATGGGGGCCCGCCGTCTCGGATTACCGGGGAAGCGCACGCCGGAAGGAATTCTCACAGTTTGCGAAGGCCGCCACTTGGAAACAGTGATCGCTGCGTTGGAGGCTGAGCCGTTCGGCCCGATGATCGACCTCGTTTTGCTGATCTACCAATTGAGTGGATCTGCGCTCAAGGAGCTTGCTGACGGTATCGATCGGGTACTCGATCTAGCGCGGCAGAAAGGTTCCTCCGACTTTTCGATTGGCTTCGCCGATACTGGCGTGACAATCCATGCCAACTTCATGCGTCGTGCAGAGGCTGAACCGCGCCTGGAAGCTCACATGGCTCTCAGGAAATTCAAGCAGAAGGTCGACAGCTGGTATGGCATCAGCCTGTCGCCGACCGATGGGACAATCCGATTTGGGAAGAAGGTCGCTTTCCCATGGGCCTTCGATCCAGAGTTGCAAAGTGCCGCTAAGCAGCTCGGGAAGGCGAAGGTTCAACGACCGACAAAACGGACCGGTGTGAAGCTTGGCCGCAACGATCCCTGTCATTGCGGGAGCGGCAAGAAGTACAAGAGATGCCACCTAAATGCTGATGCTCGCAATTAGCTCGGCGTTTCCGAAACGCCCTGCGGCCTAAACGACGGATGCGGACTCGGCCTCGTTGGCTGGTTTCACAAGCGCAGTGAGCGTGATGTACGATGCCGTCATTTCCGCAACGAGCCGATCATAAACGTCAAATAGCTCCGCGCTCACATCCAGACTCAACCGGTCAGTGACCGTTTTCATTCGGGCTTCCGCGCCCTCCGATGAACCTAGGTGAGAATAAGCGACGCGAAAGTCATAGAGTACGTAAAAAGGTGACATCAGGCCATGAACCTGCCCGTTGTCATCGACCGACTCGAGCAACGCCTGGAGGCGTTTCAGTGTCCCCGTCCCCGCGGCTTCTATGTCGGTTTCCGCCAAGACCTGACCAAGCTTGGTATTGTCGAGAGATTCAAGGTGGACCTTATTGAGGAGGTCCGAAACCGCATGTCGTTGCGCCGCAGAGTCGTGCACCGGTCTGCTGAGCGTACCCGCAAGATTGAGGACCTCATCGTCGAGGTGAGCTAGTTTCGCACCCCAACGGGTGAAGGCTGCTGCGAGGAAATCTGAGCGCGCCGCGAATAACTGATCCTCATCGCTGGGATCGGTAAAGATGCACTCGATCTGTCCATCGTAAAATTCGCTGCCCAGCGAATGGTCCGAAGGACGGTTCTCGCTCATCAGATAATATCGTTCGGGTTTTGGCAGCTTGGCGATGTCACCGAGCCACATGATCAGATGACCGTGGCGATTGATGCCAAACGGTATCGTGAATCCTTCCGCAAGGATGTCGCCATATGTCGGTGAGGCGAAGCGGATGACATAACGCGGGTCAGAATCGTATTTCGCCAGGACGGTTCGGTTGAAAAATACGGGCGTCAGGAAGCCGTCCTTCCATGGCCGAACGAGCCCTGGATAATAATAGTAGTCGTCAGGATCATACTGGAATGGCACATCCGTGTAGTCGAAGCTTTCCGTGATTTTCCGACGATTGCTTTTGAAAATCGGTACGGCTTCCTTGGTGGCGATCTCGTGCGCACGCATGATTGAGAATCGCGTTTGGTCCGGAAGCGTGCGAAAACCGCATTTCGGACATTCGAGCATCGGCACGCCGTTCATGTCTATTTCAATGCCCGACACGGTCTCGTGAAAATGCGCGAAAACAAGATCGAGCGATCCGCTGCAATCGTCGCAGTATGCGCGCTGCGCACCGTCTCTTGGCGGTAGCTCGTTCAGTTCCATGCAGAGCGTTCCTAAAAGTGGTCGCTTGATCCACCACAAATAAGCAGCATGCCGCTCTTATGAAAAGTTAGTTCCGGCTTCTCAACAATCGTCAACTCAAGCCGCACTGCAGTTCGGTAACGAGGATTTGGTGGAAGTGTTTACCTGGGGTCAGGTCCTCTTCGCATCCATCCAATCCTCGCCGTGCGAGCGCCTGAACGTACGGCGGCTCTCGACAGGCCAATTTGAAGCCGAGAATGACGGCTATGTCAGCGGGGATCGACCTTTGCCACGAAACCGTTTGGTTGTGATGGAACTTGTTCGAGCCGATGCTCGCAGGCGACAGCCGCCGACAGCGAGTTAGCTGGATGTAGGGCTATTGAAGATCGGTCGGAGGGCACTAACCTGCGGTAAATCCGCCATCCACCGGCAAAGCCACGCCATTGATGAAGCTCGCTCGATCCGAACAAAGCCAAGCTGCAGCTTCGGCTACTTCGCACGGTTGAGCCAATCGCCCCATCGGTGACATCGACATGAGGTGGGCGCGAAGCTCGGGGCTCAATGCCATCGATCGCTCCGTCATGGGGGTCTGAACCGAAGAGGGGCAAACGGCATTCACGCGGATCCCGAGTTTGGCCCAACGGATCGCTGCCGTCCTGGTTAAGCCAACAACGGCGTGCTTGCTGGCCGAATAGCCAGGTTGCCGGGTTGAGCCGACAATCCCGTTTGCGGAGGCATTGTTCACGATGCTTCCTTTTCCTGCTGCCTCCATCAATCTGGATTGTGCAGTCATGCAATACATCGTGCCGTTGGCATTTACTGTCATGGACCGATCAAAGGCTTCGAGTTGCCACTCGACGTCAGCCGGCAAATTGATGCCGGCATTGTTGAAAGCACAATCCAGGCGCGTGAACTCACGCCCGCACAGGTCAACCATCGAATTGACACTATCGACGCTGGTTATGTCGACCTGGGTGCTAACGACGCGAACACCATTCCCTGACACACCGTGGGCAGTGGCTTCTGCGGCTTCGAGTGACAGGTCGGCAAGCAGGAGACTTGCGCCTTCCTGAGCGAACAGCTCTGCGGCGGCGCGCCCAATCTCGCCGCCCGCACCGGTAATGATCACGACCTTGTCGGCGAGTAGCATCTTGGTGTCTCCCACAATCTTTCGTTCGAAGCATGCCGCCCCTGCGTGAATTCGGCACATCCAATGATGAGGCTAGCGCGCCACCCCCACTTTTGGGAATCTTATGATTCGATGAAATCCATATGAAATTCGAATTGGCGCGCTGCTCAATTTGAAATTCTGATCGCATGCATGGAAAAGAACGATTTTCCAGATTCCCAAGTTCGCCCTAATCTCGCCTCTTAGATAGCTGGGATGGCGCGGACCTTGAAGGCGCCGAGAACCCGCCAATGACTTTGGGAGAGCTGCAATGCCGCGCCGTTTTGTCGATCTGTCGATCACTTTGGACAATGACACGATAGCCGATCCGGATTTCATGCGGCCCAAAATCAGTTACATGAACCACTACGAAACCCTGCCCGGCGAAGGCCAACCCTTTCATGGCATTCCGCCCGAAGCCTATCCGGGTGGCGACGGCTATGCTGCTGCCGAATGGGTTACCCTGAACACGCACAACGGCACGCATCTTGATGCGCCTTATCATTTCCATCCGACCATGGATGGAGGCGAGCGCGCGATCACGATCGACGAAGTGCCGCTTGAGTGGTGCTTCGGCGATGGCGTCAAACTCGATTTTCGGCACTTCCCGAACGGCTATGTCGTTACCGGACAGGACGTTGAGGATGAACTGAAGCGGATTGGCTATGAACTGAAGCCCTTCGATATCGTGCTCGTCAATACGGCCGCCGGCGCAGCCTTGGGCCAGCCCGACTTCGTCGATGTTGGCTGCGGCATGGGCTATGATGCCACGATTTACATGACCTCGAGAGGCGTAAAGGTAACGGGCACTGATGCCTGGAGCTGGGACGCTCCGTTCAGCTATACCGCCGAAAAGGTTGCGGAGACCGGTGACACCTCCTTGATCTGGGAGGGGCACAAGGCCAGTCGCGACATCAGCTATTGCCACTTGGAAAAACTGCACAATCTTGAAGCTCTGCCGTCGTTCGGTTTCACGGTCAGTTGCTTCCCTCACAAAATCAAAGGCGCGTCCGCTGGCTGGACCCGCGCCGTCGCCATCATTGAAGATTGAAGGAAAGGAAGCAGGCGATGCGGCTGGTAACTTACAAACTCGGTGGTGCTGAGAAATTGGGCGCCTGGATCAATGCTGATCGGGAAATTGTCGATCTTGCCAGTGCGGCAGCGCGAGCCAACGGGGCGGCGGCCCAATTCAAGGATATGCAAGCACTCATCGATGGCGGCGAAGCTGCGCTGGACAATGCCCGCGAGCTTGCAGCATCGGCAGACGGCGATGTCCTGGTGCCTACGGAATCTGTCCAGATTCTCTCGCCTCTGCCGCGTCCGGCGCAGCTTCGAGACTTCTTGTCATTCCCCGAACACGTTCGCCGCTGCCGGGTCACCACTGCTGACCTCGCGGTGGAAACCGCCGACGATCCTGAAGCAAAGCGCCGTGAGCTGGACGCTTCTGGCTTCACCAATGTGCCCAAGGGCTACTACGATTTTCCGGTCTACTACACATGCAATCGCATGACAGTGAGCGGCACAGATGAGGATATTGTCTGGCCTTCGTTTTCGAACTTCATCGACTACGAGCTTGAATGGGCCGTGGTCATTGGCAACGATTGCCAGAACGTGTCCGAGGCCCAGGCGGCCAAGAACATCTTCGGCTATACGATCTTCAATGACTGGTCGGCGCGCGACGAGCAGATGAAGGCAATGGGTGGCGCCGTCAATCTCGGTCCCGGCGTGGGCAAGGACTTCGCCAATACCCTCGGCCCATGCATCGTCACGCGCGACGAAATTGCAGATCCCTACGACCTCGGAATGCGAGGTTACGTGAACGGTGATCTGATCTCGAACGGCAACACCAGCGGCATGCATTACCGGTTTGAGGAAATAATTGCATACCTCACCCGAGGTCACATTTTGGCTGCCGGAGAAGTGCTCGGGTCAGGAACCGTCGGAACGGGCTGCTCACTCGAAACCCGTCATCAAATCCTGCCCGGCGATGTCATCGAGCTTGAAGTCGATCGTATCGGCAGATTGCGTAACCGGGTCGTTGCGCCGCATCTTGAGCGAACCGCAGCCGGCGGCTTCAACGATGCTTTGGCCAAAGCGATGCAGCTTGCCATCAAGCCGTGACTTCGGCGTAAATGCGAAACCCTAAGACCTTCTCGACGGTCGCCGCAGTCACATTGGTTCCGGCGCTGCTGCTGAGTTTATCCGGCCCGAGGGCAATCGCGTCAGATCGATCGCCAGTGGACCCCGATCGCCGTGCGGCTCAGGTCGAGGCGCAAATGACCGACGATGAGCGGTTTGGCCTGCTCATGGGCAGCATGACCATACCTATGCCGGGATCCCAGGCTGTAGTGCCCAAGGGTGTCCCGCCGACAGCTGGTTATGTGCCGGGAGTCCCGAGGCTGGGTATTCCGCCTCAAATCGCGACCGATGCCAGCCTTGGCGTAACCAACCCGTTGCAAATTCGGCCAGGAGACGTCGCGACAGCAATGCCTTCAGGCCTGGCGCTTGCCTCAAGTTTCGATCCAGTTCTGGCAGAACGCGTAGGCGCGGCAATTGGCCGCGAAGCCAAGGCAAAGGGCTTTAACGTGTTGCTTGGCGGAGGCGTCAATCTAACCCGTGACCCCAAAAATGGACGAAACTTCGAATATCTGGGCGAAGATCCCCTGCTGGCGGGAAGGCTTGCTGGACATTCGATCCGCGGCACCCAGTCTCAGGGCGTGGTGTCGACGATCAAGCACTTTGTCCTCAATGCACAGGAAACCCAGCGGCACACCGCGAATGCTGTAATCGACGAGAATGCCCTGCGCGAAAGTGACCTGCTGGCTTTCGAAATAGGCATAGAAATCGGAAATCCTGGAGCAGTGATGTGCGCTTACAACCGGGTGAACGGGTCTGAAGCATGTGGAAATGGAGAGCTCCTCAATCGCGTTCTGAAGCAGGATTGGGGGTTCAAGGGCTGGGTCATGTCGGACTGGGGCGCTGTAGAAGGACCTGATTTCATTCTGCAGGGTCTCGATCAACAGGCTGGAAGCCAACTCGACAAGGCACCATGGTTCGGCGCCGGATTGCAGGCGCTCGTTGCTTCGGGCCAAGTCCCGCGTGAACGTATCTCAGATGCTTCGCGGCGCATCTTGCGGAGCCTGTTCGCAGTTGGAGTAAGCGCCAATCCGAGCCCGAGCGAGATTGACTACGCCGACGGTGCCGCGGTTGCGCTGGATGCAGCGCGAGCTGGAAGTGTGCTGCTCAAGAATGACGGGCTTCTGCCCATCAATTCAGAAGCCAAGCGCATACTGGTGATTGGTGGCCGCGCAGATTTTGGCGTCTTGTCGGGAGGAGGCTCAAGTCAGGTCACTCCGAGCAACGGAGCTCCCCATTTTGTCGTATTGGGGGGTGACGGCATCGCTGCGCAATTCAACCGGCAAATGTATATGCCGAGTTCGCCGCTCGGCGCACTGCGCAAGCTCCTGCCGGATCGTACTTTCAGCTTCGATGGTGGCTACTCTGCAGAGTCCGCCGCCGCAAAGGCTGCGGGAGCAGATCTCGTCATCGTCTTTGCGACGAAATGGGAGACCGAAACAACCGACTCCCCTTCTTTGTCGCTGCCAAACGGCCAGGATCATCTGATCGAGGCGGTTTCCTCCGCCAATCCGCGAACAATTGTCGTTCTGGAAACGGGAAACCCGGTCACCATGCCCTGGCTAAGCCGGGTCAATGGCGTCGTGCAAGCATGGTATCCGGGACAGGAGGGAGGGCAGGCCATCGCCGAAGTTCTTGCCGGCCGGATCAACCCCTCGGGCCGACTCCCGATGACCTATCCGCAATCATTGGCTCAACTGCCGCGCCCCGACTTGCCGGGCCTTGGTCTGCCAGACGCTTCACCAGTCGACGTAAGCTATTCCGAAGGCGCCGACGTCGGATATCGCCTGTTTGCCAAGCAGAAAATGGTGCCGCTTTTCCCGTTCGGATTTGGGCTGAGCTACACGAAGTTCCGTTATTCCAAAGCGGCCTTCCACATCGGCAGCAGTTTGAGTGCGGCATTTTCTGTCCAGAATATCGGCAATCTCGACGGTGCAGATGTTCCGCAGCTCTACCTTGTACGGCGCAATGGCGAGGCAATGCGCCGCCTTGTCGGGTTCCAAAGACTGGATTTGACCAAAGGCGATCGCGCCGATGCGACGATGCAAATCGACCCACGGCTGTTGGCAGACTTTCGATCAGGGCAGTGGCTCGTACCGGCGGGCCAATACACATTTGCGCTTGGCAGGAATGCATTCGACCTCGATCCTGGCGTCACCGTCACCTTGACGGAACGCCGGATCAAGCCTTGATCGGCTCAGCTCTATTTGATCGCGCCATTTCGGCTGGCAGCCTTCTGTGCCGCTTTCAAAAGCTCTTCCCTGAACCATGCGAGGCCCAGATCATGGTCTCTCAGTCGATGCCACTGCACCATTTCCCGGATCTTTGGAAAGGAACCTGGAACCTCTACTAGGCGAATGGGAAAATTCTGTTTCAGCCGATTGGCCAACATCGAATGCATCGTGGCAATCATCGTCGTATTGGCGATCAGCGACGGCACCATGGAGAAAATCGGGACACTGACAATGTAGTTACGACTGACGTTCACATGCTCCAGAAACCAGTCTTCGAACGATGCGGAGCGATCCTCCGATAGCTTCACGACCACGTGGTCCGCCGTGAGATACTGCTCCAGTGTGATCTGCTCGCCAATTTCCTTGTTGCTGCGATCCACCACCACCACATAGCCATCTTCCGCGACAAATGCGCTGGGATGGTCTGGACTCAGATACTTTTCAGGCGAGATACCAAGGTCGATTTCCCCTCTCTCGAGGCGCGGCAGCATGGATTCATCCGAGGGCACCACGTCGACCTTGATTGAAGGGGCATCGCGTCGGAGCCGCTCAATCAGGTTCGGCAGGATAATGGATGCCATGTAGTCGGACATCATGACCCTGAATTTTCGGCTTTCGATCGTTGGATCGAAGACCGGCTTTGCCCGCATGGTGTTTTGAATGGCGCCAAGCACCTCGGCGATAGGGCGTTGCAGGAATTCTGCTTGAGCTGTCGGCAACATGTCTCGGCCAACCCGCACCAGCAGTTCGTCGCCGAAAAACTCGCGCAGCTTGCCAAGCGCCGAACTCATTGCGGGCTGGCTTGAATTGAGCCGCTGGGCAGCCTTCGTGACTGACCGCTCTTCGAGCAGCGCGTTCAATGCGATCAGCAGGTTCAGGTCCAGCCCGCTAAAGCGCATAACCATGACACCGTCTCCATCCGTTTTTCTGATTGCGATTAGATAACGCCCAACTTTAGCTTATGGAAGCTTCATCGCCAACGAAAAGAGCTGCGGTGCCGTGATTTTCAGAGCGGGGCGCTTACCGTTTCCAAGACCTTGTGTGAAAGGGCCTCGACGTCAGCGTCCGGATCGTTGGTCATTTCCCACGTTCCGATCTGGATCGAGCTCTCCCAGATGAATTTGCAGCGCGCATATCGCTTTGCCATGAAGCGCTCGAACATCTCAGCAACCGGCAAGTTCTCCTCGGCAATCGCGCCGAGCGTGGCAGCATCCTCGACCGCCTGAGCGGCACCCTGACCAAGGTGCGGCGTCGTCCCATGGGCCGCGTCGCCGATCAACAGGATGCGTCCGCGATACCATGGTTCGGAGACGAAGACCGCCTCGAGCGGACGATAGACAATCTGGTCCGCATCAAATTCGGTGGTATCGCGGATTTGCCCGATCCTCCCACCAAACGGGGCAAGGCGTTCCTTGAACAGGCGCGGCAGATCTTCCTTGGCAAGCCAAGGTTTGCCAGGTTCAGCCATGACCAGTAGCAAGTACATGGTTTCGTCCGTCAGCGGGCAATAGCCGGCCTTGCCGCCCGAAACGCCTTGATACATCGCAGTGCGGATCACATCAGCGGGTCGCGGCAGATTGTAGCGCCAGACGGCCTGTCCGGTGAAGGTCGGAGTATATTTGTCGCCAAACAGTTCGCTCCGTACTTTCGAGAACAAGCCGTCTGCGCCAATCACAAAATCATAGTCGGCGACCTTCCCGTCGGTGAACGTGACCGTCACTTTGTCATCTGATTGCTCCAGCTTTTCAAAGGTCACTCCGAAGCGAGGCGAGACGCCTTGCGCTGCACAACCGTCACTCAGAACGTCATGCAGTGCGGGGCGCGTGAGGCCGAGGTCGGTCGGATGGCCATCGCGCGACAAAGCTACGCCAGGGATATAGGCGTCCAGACCGCCATCCTTGTTGCAAAGGTCGAACCCGGCATAAGGAAAGCCGCGGGCAATAGCCTGGTCGGCCACTCCAAGCTTGTCCAAAGCCCGCATGAAGTTTGCCTGCACGATTATCCCGACATGGTAGACTTCCCGGCCTGGGCTGATTTCGACGACATCAACGTCGATCCCCGCCTGCTTCAGCCCGATCGCTGCGCTTAACCCACCAATGCCGCCACCGATCACGAGCGCCTTGCTCATAGACATTCTCCGTACAAAATCTGGAAATCAGGCGCAGACGATGTTCTGCTGGCCCAGTCCGGTAATTTCCCCACGCATATGATCACCCGGCTTCAGGAAAACGCCGTAATGCGAGCCATTGCCCGCCGGCGAGCCGGTCGCAATCACATCGCCGGGATGCAGCGTCGCTATGCTGGAGAGATAGGCAATCTGCCGCTCGATCCCGATGACCATGTCGGACGTATTCTCGTCCTGCATCAGGCGATCATTCAGCCACAGCTGAATTTTGAGGTCGTAGGGGTCCGCCACGAAGCACGCCGGGACAAATACGGGTCCAAAGGGCGCGAATTTGGGCCAGTTCTTGCCCTGCAGCCAGTCGGCACCCATCGCCGGCATGTCCTTGCGGAACACGAGCTCTCGCGCGGTCATGTCGTTGATGATTGCATAGCCGGCGACGTAGGACAGCGCGTCCTCGACACTGACATCGCGCGCCTTGCGGCCAATCACGACTGCAAGCTCCAACTCCCAGTCCGGTTTTTGGATATGCCTGGGCAATGGCACCGTTTCGTTGGCTCCGGTTAGAGTCTCGGGAAGCCGAAGGAAGACATAAGGCACGCCATTGGCGGCTCGCTCATCCATTGTCTGCTCAGCCAGTCGTCGCAGTTCCGCGGGATCCGTGACGGCTTCCCGGCCGACACCTTTCATGTCGGGATCGCCAAGCATCAGGCCAATGACGTGCTGCCGATAATTCGCTCCGGTGCAGAACAATTGCCGCACCCCATCCACCGGGGGGTGGAATACCACCATGTCTGAGGAGACCAGTTGCCGCCGCAGTGCCTCGCTGTTCGGACCATCGGTCAGATGCGAGCGGGCAGCCTTCAGACGGGGCAGGCAGTCATCCCAGTCTTCAAGGACAAGCCGCACCGACCTGACCGCATGGGCTGAGATGGCAGCGTCCGGGATTTCTGAAAAGGCGGCCAGCGCAATTACTTGACTGTCTATTATCATAGCCGCAAATGGCTCGGATCCGGCCACGGAAATCATCGCCAGGCCAAACGAATTGGTCATCGTCGTCATCACTTTATCGCCATTGGGTTGAGGGGGCAGCCAACTGCCCCGGTGAAGGGAAGTGAGGCGCCGACAAACATGAACTCCCAGACGCCGTCAGCGGCACAGTCCTCCGCGAGCTCCTTGAGATAGAACATCTCACCAAGGCTCAATCCGACCATCGGAATGATGACCCAATGCAGGGGCTGGAAGATCCCCTCGACTTCGTTGGGACGCACCTCGACACCCCAGGTGTCGGTTGCGACTGCTGCCAGCTCCCGGGTCCGGCACCAGTCAGCCGTATCGAACTTCAAACCAGGTGCGTCGCCGCCCGCGAATGTGCCCCAGCCTTCGATGAAGCAGCGCTCCATCTGTCCGGTGCGGACAAGAAGAAAGTCGCCGGTGCCGATTTCGACGCCCTGCGCAGCAGCGCATGCCTCCATGAGGTCTGCACCGATGCCATAGCCATCAGGTAGCCATGGCAGGCCGAGGTGCCGCGGAATGTCCAGCAACACGCCTCGGCCAACAAATCGGTCACGGGTTGTTTCGATGCCGCACTTCTTGGCCCCGGTCGCACCGACCAGGCGGGCATCGTACCCGTTCCACATCTTGTCATAGTAGAATATGTGCGAAAGAGCGTCCCACTGGGTCCCGCACTGAAGCGGCATGGTGATCATATCGTCTGCGCCGCGTATGTCGCGAAACTCGGACATGTCGGAGCAGCAGTCAGTGCCAGTTACAAAGAAAGTGTGGACCGGGTTGAACCGCTTGTTGTCCTTCAGGGTCCGTTGCGGCCCATTGATGTCGTAGTTCATGGCCAGGCCGAAGCTCGCGCCTTTGCGCACCAATGCGGCGGCTTTCTGAACCATCTCGGGCGTGACGTGGTTGAGTGTGCCGAGTTCATCGGCCTCTCCCCAGCGGCCCCACTGCTTGTTGCGTTCGGCTGATGCGTGCAGATCGTCGATCGTCAAGGCATCGCGGGTCGCCGCTGGATCTACCTGACCCAATTCACCGATCTGCATCAGCGCCCTCCTGCAAAAGGAGCCGATGGTTGTGAAGCGACGTATCGCTTCTGAGCTCGGTAACGGTTCCGCCGCGCGCTTCGAGCATCGGCAATGCAGCCAAGCGGTTCACGACGTGCGCCAAAGTCGGCAAGTCTTCCCAGGACGACTTGATGAACCGGACCGCTGCCGTCCCACGCTTGTGGCTCAGGATTTCAACATTGGGCGAGGGCGGGGTCAGCGCCCAGCCTTCGGTGACAGACTCTCCAACGGCACCGATGCGGGGCATGGTGTAATAGTGGAGGAGCCCGTCATCGGTTGACGTTCCGACTTCGGCTTCTGCTGCATTTTCAAGCGAGAGTTCGCAAAAGCTGTGCCCATCCCATGACGCGCGGCAACGCATGATGCCTTGCATCTCTGTTGGTGGAGGCAAGTCGCAGAAAAGCTTGGCGAAGCCGAGTTCTTCGCGCCCCGTCAGGATTGGATCGGCAAGATTTTCCCAGAGGACTGTGAGAAAAGGCCCTGTGACCGGTTGCTCGCCAGATGCGACCGCGACCGGAAAGCGAACGCCAAGGGTATTGTAGCCGCGACCTGCCAGCCATTGCAGGTTGCGGATGTACATGAATTCGACGGTGACGACCGGCTCGCCGGAAAGGGTCGCGCCAGAGGGCAAGAGTGCCTCCAGATCCTGACGCACCGTCAGGAAACTGGCCGTGATGGCGGTGATCGATGCAATCGGATTGGACCACGCCTGTCCAATTGCGTCCTGTCGAGGGCTCGGCGCAGGCCCGAAGCAGGTCGGCATGCGCCGCCGGTACGTGCCGCAGACCTCCATCATGACTCGAACTCTCCCCACTTCATATTTCGCCAGAGAGTAAGCGGAAGGTTCGTATTCGCAAAATTACATAATCGGATTTCATCAATCTGAATTATGGATTTAGATCACTGCCAATCCGAATTTCGGATGCCATTCATGCATTCAAATGATTTAACAAATGGGGGGAGGAGGCTTAGATCGGAAGCTAACAACCGAATGTACGAGGGGAGTGCCTTATGGCGATCAATGGCATCGAAACGATTATCTATGGTGTTGAAGACGTTACGCTTTGCACCAGGTATTTCGTCGATTTCGGCCTGCCGTTGGCATCGTCCTCGCCGGATGAGGCTCGGTTTCGACTGGCTGAAGGCTCGAACGTCATAATTCGTTCGCTTGCTGACGCGCAAGTTGCCGGCCAGGCACTCGTCGGCTTCGGTGTGCAGCAGGTGATCTATGGCGTTTCGAGCCCGGACGAGCTTGAAGAGCTCGTCAAGAATGTTGCAGTCGACCGCGAGGTTCGCCGCGACGCAGACGGAACTGCATATTTCTTCGACGACGATGGCATCCCGCTCGGCCTTCGCGTTTTCAATCGTCGCCCCGTCTGGGCATCCCCCGATCCGCTAAACGCGCATGACAATATCCAGCGCGTGAATGTTCACCGCAAGTGGCGCACGCGTGCGATCCCCAAGACGATCCAGCATGTGGTCTTCACGTCGCCGGATCCGGAGCGCGGCTTCGCCTTCTACCGGGATCGACTGAACTTCCGTGCTTCCGATTTCCAGAAGGGCTTCGGAATCTTTGGCCGTGCTGATGGCATGAGCGGCCACCACACCATGTACTGGTTTAACGCCAGCCTTCCATTCCCGGGGCTAGATGGGAAGGTGCGCTTCAATCACACCAATTTCGGCGTCGAGGACATCGACGAAATCATGGTCGGCGCTAACTATATGGAGCGCAAGGGCTGGCAGAAGTCGAACTGGGGCCTGGGACGTCACCGGATTGCCAGTTCACTCTTCATGTATCTGCCGTGCCCGGCCGGCGGGGAGGCGGAATATGGAGCCGACGCCGACGCCCTCGACGACAGCTGGGTTCCGCGCGTCTGGCATCCGACATTCGGCACGGCCTCATGGATCTCGAACATCCCGGAGTTCCTGATGGACGATAGTCCTTGGGACATCAGCTTTTCGGAGGACCATACACCCAAGACACCTCCGTCGTCTGATCATTGATCGCTATGGAAACCGAGATCATTTCCTGCGGGGGCGAGGAGCCAGTTCCTTCCAAAGCGCGATCGCGCGGCCGATCCGATGGCGGGCCGGTCATCGACATCCACTGCCACCTCGGTGTTCCGGCGGCGAGCCGGCATGTCCCCGAACAATACCACTTTTCACTACCTGCCAATCCGACCTTGTCGGACACCGTCAATGCCACAATGATGCGGACAATCGCGCCGCAGCTGAATGGCATCGATGTCCGTCTCAAGGACATGGACCGGCTAGGTATCGATATCCAGGTCATGTCTCCCAACCCTGGCCAATATTTCTATGCTGCCCCGGTCGAGTGCACCCGCGCTTCTGCCAGGGAGATCAATGAGGCTCTTGCCGAAGCCGTTTCGCGAGAACCTGCGCGCCTAATGGCGCTGGGGACAGTGCCTATGCAAAATGCTGCAGAGGCTGTCGCTGAGATGCGGCGCTGCTCTCAAGAGCTAGGCTTCAGGGGCATCGAGATCGGTACGAATGTCGCCGGCCTCGACTATGACGATCCTTCATTCGCGCCATTCTTCCAGGCGGCCGAAGAGCTCGGCATGTTGCTCTTCATGCACCCGATGGGTTTCACGGAACCCAAGCGGTTGGCCAAATATCATCTGGCAAATGTCATCGGAAATCCGCTCGATACGACCGTGGCGGTTTCTCACCTGGTTTTTGGGGGCGTGCTTGACCGGCACCCCGGCCTGAAAATCTGCGTCGCCCACGGCGGCGGCTTTATCGGTGCCTATGCCGGTCGGTGGGAGCACGCCTTCCATCACCGGGACGATTGCAAAACATGCATTTCGCGTCTGCCGAGCGAGTATCTCAAGCAGCTCTATTTTGACACGCTTGTGTTCGACAAGAAGCAGCTCGCCGCGCTGATCGACAAATGGGGTGCGGAGCACCTGTGTCTTGGAAGCGATTACCCGTTCGACATGGCCGAACCAGACCCCTTGGGCTTTCACGACGAACTGAACGACATCGCCCGCAATGCGATTATCGGCGGCAACGCTGAGCAGCTGCTTGGCCTGCTAAGCGGGAACGATCAGCCAGCACGGAGTAGAAGCTGATGGCTAAACCCGGCATCCAAGCGCGTGAAGTTAACGCCAAGTCGATCCCCGTTGTCATCGGCGCCACGATCGGTTTCCTGGTTGGTCCAACCTCGGTGATTGCTCCGCCGATCGGGCTGTTCATGGTGCCCGTCGGCCAGCAATTTGGCCTTGATCGCGCCACCTTCCCACTGCTCATGCTCATGGTGGCATCCATCGTTGGGCTAAGCTCACCCTTTGCCGGGCGCGCGATCGACCGGTTCGGTGTTCGCAAGATTCTCCTCCCGGCTCTGTTCCTTTCGGCCATTGTCCAGATTGCGCTGGCATTCACCAGCGCATCCTTGTTGGCGTTTCTCGCGGTCATGGTCTGTGTCGGGTTGTTGGCCGGGATCCAGAACCCCATTGGATACACCAAGGTCATAGCGCTCTGGTTCAATCGCGAGCGCGCCCTTATGATCTCACTCGCCGCCGCGCTCGGCAGCGGCATCGGGGGGATTCTCGTTCCCCAGATCGTGGCCCGTCTGATCGGGATGGGTGGTTGGCAATGGGGCTACACCGGCCTTGGCATCTACATTCTGTGCGGACTGCCGTTCGTCTGGTGGTTGCTGCGCGAACCGGCCGACATCGCCGACGATTCCAAATCGCCCGAAGTGGTGCAAGCAGTTGAGGGCGTCTCCCTTGGGGAGGCAGCATCGACCGGAGCGTTCTGGAAGATTCTGCTGGCTTTGATGCTCACCTCGTTCTCGGTCTCGGCGCTTGCAGTCCACGTTCCAGCATGGGCGATCGATGGCGGCGCTGGTGCTGGTATCGCTGCAACTTTCTTATCGCTGTTTTCACTTGGGAGCATCGTAGGCCAGCTTGGATCAGGCTTCTTGCTTGATCGCGTCGATTCAGCCCGAATAGGAAGCCCTCCGTTCTTTCTCGCCAGTATCGGCGCGGCGATGCTGGCTGTTTTGTCGCCCATGTCTCCGCTGCTGGCGCTCGATGGGCTCTTGATCGGTTTGGCACTGGGTGCAGAGCTTGGTCTCGCCAGTTATTTCGTTACGCGATATTTCGGGTTCAAATCCTACGGCCAGATATATGGCTGCATCTATGGCGCCATGGTCGCAGGGAGCGGCTCCGGCACGGTTCTCATGGGCGTCGCATTTGAGATGACCGGAACGTACATGCCGGCTTTTGCCGCAGCGGCTGGAATTTTGCTCCTAAGTGCAATTCTGATCGCATCGCTCCCGCGATACCGTTTCACCATTTCACATACCCTGGCGACTGCGGGAGACGCATCATGAAGCTGGTTTCGTATTACGCAGAAGTCGGACTGCGGTCCGGTTTTGTCATTGATGGCATGGTCCACGAAATGGATCTTGGCGCGGCCGGTTTGCGGTCGATCTTGCTTGGCGGACCGGAAGCAGCCCGCAACGCCGCTACCGGCAAGACAATCGACCTGGCTTCGGTGACACTGGCTCCGCCCATTTCAGACTCCGACAAGATCATCTGTGTTGGCCTGAACTATCATGAGCATGTCGAGGAGACCGGACGCGAGCCGGTTGGATACCCAACGATCTTCACGCGCTTTGCCGACACCCAGGTAGGTCACCAGCAGGCGATCATCGCCCCGAGCGTATCTGAACGCGTAGACTATGAAGGCGAACTGGCGATCATCATTGGCAAGCCTGGGCGCAACATTGCCGAGGAGGATGCCTTTGATCACATCGCTGGCTACGCCTGCTACAACGATGTCAGCATCCGCGACTGGCAGCGCCACGGAAATCAATGGACGCCGGGCAAGAATTTTCCGGGTACAGGACCATTCGGACCCTGGATTGTCACGGCCGATGAAGTTGCCGATCCCGAAAACCTGAAGATCGAAACGCGCGTTAACGGCGAGACGTTGCAGTCGGCTTCGACCAGCCAGTTGATCTTCAGCATTCCGGTTTTGCTCGCCTATATTTCAAAGTTCACCCCGCTCAGAACAGGTGACGTGATCTGCACGGGCACCCCTGGCGGCGTTGGCTTCACCCGCACGCCGCCAATCTTCTTGCGCCCCGGCGATACCGTTGAAGTCGAAATCGAACATGTCGGCCTGCTGCAGAACGCGGTCGTTGCCGAGACCTCGGAACACATTTCCGCCATCTGACGAACCAAATCGAGGACAAGCTCATGCCGTCTATCTTCTCCAGCTACAGCCTCGGCGATCTGACGCTCAAGAACCGAATTGTCATGGCGCCAATGACCCGTGCCCGTGCTGCGGATTTCAATCCGGACAGCCTGACCGCGCTCTATTACGCCCAGCGCGCCACTGCAGGGCTCATCATCACCGAAGGCCTGCCGATTTCGCAGGAAGCGCGCGGCGCTCCGGCAATCCCGGGAATTTACACGGCTGAGCAAGTTCGCCGCTGGCGCAAGGTGACCGATGCCGTGCATGCCGAGGGCGGGCTGATTTTCGCGCAGATCTGGCATGTCGGCCGCGCTGGTCATGTGCAGATGCAGGTGGGATCGCAGCCCTTGGTGAGCAGTGTCGACACCCAGGCCGATGCGAAGACTTTCGGCGTCGACGAAAACGGAGTGTCGGGGCTCATTCCCCAGAGCAAGCCGCGCGCGTTGCGGGCCGATGAAATCCCGCGCGTAATCGAGGACTATGTAATCGCCGCGCGAAACGCCGTCGAAGCCGGGTTCGATGGCATCGAGATCCACGGTGCCAACGGTTATCTTCCGGAGCAATTCATCAACGGAGCCTTGAATACGCGCACCGATGCCTACGGCGGCTCGATTGAAAACCGGATCCGCTTTCCGCTTGAACTCGTCGATGCCGTTTTGAAGGAAGTGGGCGCAAAGCACGCCGGTATTCGCCTGGCGCCTTTCGGCCGCTTCAATGACATGCATCCCTTCGCTGACGAATCCGAAACCTGGCTTGCCCTGGCCGCCGAACTGTCCAAGCGCGAGCTCGCCTACGTCCATATCTCCGATCAGGAAACGCTTGGCGCTCAGGCAATTCCCGACGGCTTCGTGGATCAGTTCCGCAAGGCCTATACGGGCACGCTCATGGTTGCTGGCGGCTACCAGCGCGAAAACGGTCAGGAAGCTCTTGATGTTGGCAGGGCTGACCTGATCGCGATCGGTCGCCCGTTCCTAACCAACCCTGATCTTGTTGCCCGGCTCCAGAACAACTGGCCCCAGACCCCGATCGACCCCACCGTATTCTACGGAACGGCAGGCGCTGAAGGTTATGTGACTTACAAGCCCTATCAGCCGGAGGCCTGACCATGACGGCGTCGCTCGATTCCGTCATGCAGTTGGGGCGTGTTGCAGTCGTAACCGGGGCTGCAGGCGGGATCGGGCAGGCTATTGCCCGGCGCTTCCAATCACAGGGCGCTCAGCTTGTCCTGATGGATATGGCACTTGAGCCTCTGGAAGAATTCGCGGACAAACTGAAACCGTTGGGTGGGCCGCCGCCGCTATCGATCGCCTGCGACCTGACGATTGCCGAACAGGTCAAGGATGCCGCTGCTAAGGTGGAGGTCGATCTTGGCGGTACGCAAATCCTTGCCGCCAATGCTGGCGTGCTGCGTCCTGCTTCTACGGTGGCCGACATCGAGATCGCGGACTGGGACTTGACCATGGCGGTCAACCTGCGCGCACCGTTTCTGTGTGCGCGCTATTTCGGCTCATCGATGGTTGAGGCGGGCAAGGGTGCGATCGTCATCACCGGCTCGATTGCGGCGCACTTGCCCAATACCACTGCAGCCTATGGTCCGAGCAAGGCAGGCGTTCTCGCGCTCGCCCGCCAACTTGCGGTCGAGTGGGGCCCCCGCGGGATCAGGACAAATACCGTGAGCCCGGGATTGGTCCGAACCCCGCTTTCCGAGCATTTCTACGCCGACCCCGATGCGAGCGCCCGTCGCCTCGGAACGGTGCCACTGGGCCGGCCCGCAGCTGCGGAGGAAATCGCATCGCTCGTTGCGTTCCTGGCGAGTGATGCAGCTTCCTATGTCAATGGCCAGGACCTCGTCGCTGACGGCGGAATGCAGTTCTCTTCGCTTCGCTATTCGGCACCGCCGCTGTTTCAGCTCGGATCGGCAAAGCAATGAGCACGCAGTGGGATGAAACCCATGACGTGGTTGTCGTTGGGTCGGGGGCGGGTGGTCTTGGGACCGCGCTGACGGCGACGATTAAGGGCCTGGATGTCCTGGTGCTTGAAAAAGACTCGGTTTTTGGCGGCACCACCGCGCTCAGTGGCGGCGTTCTCTGGGTTCCCGGCAACGGCAAATTTCCCGAGGGGGAAGTTCCCGCCGGGCGCGACGCAGAGGCGTACCTGCGCCATGAAGCTGGCAACGCCTTCGATCAGGCCAGGGTCCGGGCCTTCCTCGATGCCGGACCGCGGATGGTTGCCTTCATGGAACAGGAATCGAGCGCGGTTCGCTTCATGCCCGCGCATGGTTTCTCCGACTATCATCCCGATGCGCCGGGCGGCGTAAGCACGGGCCGCTCCATCGCTCCTGTGCCATACAATGCCGGAGAGCTTGGGAAAGAAGCCAGGCGGCTGCGTCCGCCTTTGGCCGAAATCACACTGCTCGGCATGATGCTCAATGCCAGCGACGATGTGAAGCATCTGTTCAACGCGACCAAATCGCTGAAGTCTTTCTGGCACGTAACCAAGCTGATTTCTCGATATGGCCGGGATCTCGTGCTGCACCAGCGGGCGACCCGCCTGACCAACGGCAATGCCCTGATCGCCCGGTTGGCGCGATCCCTGTTTGATCGCGGCGGTGAGATCAGAACGTCCTCGCCGGTCGAGGCTCTGGTGTTCGGTGATGCCGACGGCGTCCTCGGCGTGGAAGTAATGAACGGCGGCCAGCGCCGGAAGATCAGGGCTTTGCGGGGTGTTGTTCTTGCTGCGGGCGGCTTCCCGCAGGACAAGCTGCGCCGGGCTTCACTATTTCGCCATGAGGCGGACGGCGAGCATCATCTCAGTCCGGCTCCCGTGGGGAACGTCGGCGATGGCATCAGGCTCGGTGAAAGTGCCGGAGGCCTGTTCGATACGGCACTTTCGCAGCCTGCCGCATGGATCCCGGTGTCGCGCATTCCCGACAAGCGTCGGGTCAGGGTCTTTCCGCACCTGATCGATCGCTACAAGCCGGGTGTCATCATGGTCAACCGGCACGGCCGGCGCTTCACGAATGAAGCGAATTCCTACCATGATGTCGGTCAGGCAATGCACGCCGATACGCCGGCCGGCGAGGAAACCTTTGCCTGGCTGATCGCCGACCATCGCGCCATCCGCAAATACGGCCTTGGATTCGTCAAGCCGGCACCGTTCATCCTGCGTCCTTACCTGAGCTCCGGATACCTCATATCCGGGCGCACGCCATCTCAACTCGCCGAGAAGATCGGCGTTGAACCGGCAGCCCTCGCGGCGACGATCAGCGCTTACAACGAACACGCCGTTGCAGGCGACGATCCCGAATTC
The DNA here is from genome assembly GCA_040079555.1 of Sphingorhabdus sp. Lineage (GTDB taxonomy): Bacteria > Pseudomonadota > Alphaproteobacteria > Sphingomonadales > Sphingomonadaceae > Sphingorhabdus_B. The sequence continues at coordinate 42,342 of JBEBKE010000002.1, forward strand.
GGTCGGGGCCTGTCGAGCTACAATCGCTACCTGGGCGATCCCGAACACAAGCCAAACCCCTGTGTTGCTCCGCTCGCCAGCGGGCCTTTTTATGCGATCCGCGTGGTGCTCGGCGATCTCGGCACATTTGCGGGTCTTGCCACCAATGCGAGGGGCGAAGTGCTCCGCGCGGATGGCAGCGCGATTCCCGGGCTCCTTGCCGTGGGGAACGACGCGCTCAGCATCATGGGCGGCAACTATCCCGGCGGCGGCATCACGCTTGGCCCGGCGATGACCTTCGGCTTTCTGATTGGTGAGCATCTCGCCGATGCTCCGACTTCAAACAATTGAGGATTTGCGCATGTCGATAGTTGAACAGCGGACCTATGTGCTGAAGCCGGAGTTCGGCCCGGCAGATTACTTTGCGCTGTATGAGAAGGCCGGGCGCAAGGTGCAGTGTGACACGTTGCAGGGCTTTCTCGCCTACTTCACCAGCGAGGTTGGCGAACTCAATGCCGTCGTGAGCCTGTGGAGCTATCCCAGCTTCGAGGCGCGGCTCGAACGGCGCGGCGCATTGGCCGCAAATCCCGTTTGGCAGGAGTTTCTCCGCGAAGTGCGGCCCATGCTGCAGCGGATGGAAAACCGCCTGCTGATCCCAACCGCATTCTCGAACCTTTCCTAGGAAGACATTCAAATGGCCGCCACTCACGATCCCATCATCATCGACCACGCCAACGGCCGGATCCTGGTTTTCGACTCCGCCACTTATGTCGGCGACTTTGTTGCCGCGCATCCGGGGGCCGAGGGAGACTGCGTGGTCAACGCGTCCTATTCGGGGGTTCTGTGCGCAAAGATGGTGATCGCAGCCAAGCCAGCCTTCGTGATCGGGCTGGACTGCGCAATCGGGAAAGACGGGGCAGGGGTCGCCGGTCTTGCTTTTTACGAAGCGCTCGGGATCCCATCGGTCGCCGCGGACGTCATGACCGCCGAGATGGGCAATGGCCGCGACCTGTTCGAAGAAGGCGTAGTCAGCCGGGTCAATGACAGTGCCGAAAAGCTCGGCATCAAACCTGGCATGGCGGTGCGTGAAGCGGCTGAAGCCATGCTCTCGGGTGTCTTGCGTCCCGCACAATGGGATCCTGCGCGGCGCGAAGTGATGGAGACGGATCCGGCGACCGGCCGGTCGATCGTCTGCACCGATTCCATTGCCTTTGCCTTGCCCGAGGATCGTGAGCGCAATGTGCTGTGCACGGCGGGCCACACCGGCCGCAGTGTCGTCGGCTATTTCAGGGACTATCGACCCTGGGCTTTCATTTGCTCTGACGGCGGGATCGGCAAGAACGAGAGTGGCACCAGCGCGCTTGCCGACGTCGAAGCCGACGGAATTCCCGGCGCCTCGGTTGATGCCATGACCGCACGAATGGGCGATGGGCACAGCACCTTTCTTGACGGCATCATCAGCGCCGTGAATGCACCGGCTGCCGCCAAGGGCGTGCGCGTGGGCCAAACCGCCGTTGAAGCCGCACGGCTGCTGCTCAAGTAGGAGATTCTTCATGGCAAACACTCCATCCCTGCCGCACGAAGCCGAGCTCGGTCCACTGGACTCGCGCTACGTCGATCCCGAGCTGCTTCCCTGGAAGCCGACGCCTTCGCCCGGGATCGAAATGAAGATCCTGATGCAGGAGAAGGAGAGCGGGCTGCTAACGGCCCTGTTCCGCTGGCAGCCCGGTGCGGTCCTCGCTCGGCACGAACACGTCGAGGTCGAACAAACCTGGGTTCTGTCCGGATCGCTGGTCGATGAGGAAGGCGAGGCCCTGGAGGGGCAGTACGTATGGCGGCCCAAGGGCAATCGCCATACCGCAAGCTCACCGAACGGCGCGCTCGTCATTTCGTTTTTCCTGAAGCCCAACAAATTCCTGGATGGGGAACTAGAAGGCAAACTGCTCGAGTAGGAGCGGCTTTAAGTCAGACCATTCAGTGGGTTCCAGAGCTAGGTCCGGGGCCGCGAAGTGAGACTTCGCGGCCCTACTTTTTGGACTGCGAGCGCGGCGAACGATGCAGTCAGGCTCGCTTACGCCGCATTTGAAAATCAGATCGCTATCATCCGAAGTAACAATTTTCCATATTCAAGTCGGCAGTCTAATGGAGGCTCAAGTCGAAAAACGGCTGAACGGCCTTTGATCCTAGAGGGAGGGGATTGCACCATGTCACCAAGAATCTCGCTGAAACTTGCTGCCTGCACGGCGTTGGTCGGGGCGCTAAGCGTGCTGGCTACGCCAGCGGTAGCTCAGGAAGCTGCGCCTGCGCAGGCCGCTGAAGACGATGCCAGTCTTGGCGAAATCGTTGTGACGGCCGAACGGCGCGATTCGACGATTCAGAAGACGCCGCAGGCCATTTCGGCCGTCTCATCCGAAACCCTCGAACGTGGCGGTGTCGTCAACGCGGGCGGCCTTCAGCAGCTGGTTCCCGGTGTTGATGTGAACCAGGGCGGCGGGTTCAGCCAAGTCCGTATTCGCGGCGTTGGGGGCGGCGTCGTCAACAACTTCGGCGAGCCAGGCGTAGCCTACAACATTGCGGGCATCTATCTGGCCCAACCCTACGCGGGCAACGCAGCATACCATGATTTGCAGCGGGTCGAGGTGCTCAAGGGGCCGCAAGGCACTCTCTACGGACGGAACTCGACTGCTGGCGCAATCAACATCATTCCCAATCGGCCCAAGCTGGGCGAATTTGCTGGCCAATTGTCGGCTACGCTCGGGAACTATGACCATCTCGAAGTTCAAGGGGTTCTTAACGTTCCTCTGGGCGACAAGATTGCTGCACGCGTCTCGGTGAGCAAGCTCGATCATGACGGCTATTTTTCCAACGGCCAGAGCGACGCCGACATCACATCGTTTCGCGGACAGCTTCTATTTGAGCCCAGCGATGGCTTTTCTGTGCTGTTGTATGCCGACTATTTCAAGGAGAATGGCAAGGGCCCAGGCGACACGCCGCTGTTCCCGGGCACTTCGTTCAGCACTGGCGGGGCTATCTCACCGGGCGCTACGGGACGGTATTTGAACCCCAATGATCCTTGGCAGAATCTGGGTGCCGACTTCGCCTATTCAAGCGGGCTGGCTGCACCGAATGATGTCTCACGCCCCTATGCCAATCCGTCGATCAGCCACGAACAGTTGATCCTGAGTGCGGAACTCAAGGCAGATCTCGGCTTTGCCGACCTGACTGTCATTCCGGCTCTGGTCACCACCAAAGTCGACGACCAATTGGCGAACTATGCATACAATTCGTTCGTGTTCACAGACGCCAAGCAGACCTCGCTCGAGGCGCGCCTTTCGTCAAAGCCGGGCGGTCCCTTGCAATGGGTTTTGGGTGCCTATCTTTACGACCAGAACAACAACTCGACCCAGTCGTTTTTCCAGCGCGGTCGTGGCTACATCACCCTTGGAACGCCGACGCTTGATACCAACAGCTTCGCGGTGTTTGGTCAGGCAACCTACAGCCTGACGGATGATCTGCGTATCACTGGCGGTGTGCGCTACACCGAGGAGAAGAAGGTCATCGCTGGTGCAACGGTCGCACCGGGCGTGCCAGCATTCCTCTGCCCGAACTATATCGTTGCGACCGGGACGGGTCTTTCGGTGACTGACCGCTGTTCCGTGACCAACGTTGGCAATCTCAAGTTCAATGCAACCAACTGGAAGGTCGGCCTTGAATATGACGTGAGCGATACATCATTGCTCTATGGAAGCGTCAGCACTGGTTTCCGCGCTGGTGGGTTCAATCCTGGTGCGCCGCCAAACACCTTCCCACCCGAAGAGCTCACAGCATATGAAATCGGCTCGAAGAACGAATTCATGGGCGGCAAACTTCGCCTCAATGTCTCGGGCTTCTACTGGGATTATGCGGTTGAATCGAGCCCGGTTCTCGGCCCGATCAACCCGGTCGGCTTGGCGTTCATCGTCATTCCAGCTTCGTCACACGTCTACGGCGTGGAAATGGAAGCGGCCGCAAAGCTGAGCCGGAACGACACGCTCAGCGTCAATATGCTTTATCAGCACGCCGAATATGACAAGTATTCGACTTTGGCGATCCCGTTCATTGGTCTTCCTGCTTTTGTCTATGATGGCATGCGGCGCTCTCATTCGCCGACATGGTCAGGCAATGTCAGCTATGAGCATGTGTTCAACCTCGCCAGCGGTGCCACTGTGACCGCAAACGTGGACATGCACTTTGAATCGAAGACAATTCTTGCACTCCAGCAGCCAGAACCGATCGGCTACTCTCGCGATGGATATGCGACTGGCAACCTGTCGCTCACCTACAGCTCGCCTGATGACAACTATACGATTGGTGCGTTCGTCAACAACGTGACTGACAAGTTTGTTCCGACCTCGGTGTTCCAGAGCACCTCGACCGGCAACGTGTTCCAGCAGTCTCAGCCACCCCGGACGTACGGTGTGCGGGCTTCGGTCAAGTTCTGATCGGGCAACCTAGTCCCTCCAAGTGGGACACAGAAGATTGAAAGCGACGGCCACGGGAAACCGTGGCCGTTTGCATTTTCGCGGCGCGAAGGAGGCGGTCATGATCATTAACGCCGAAGATGCTGTCACGCCAAAGTCGGAATTCGCCAGCGGCTGGCTTGTCGTTGTGGGTACATTCCTTGGCCTCGCAGTGAGCGCTTCCGCTATCCCGTTCTACACGACCGGCATGTTCATGCAGCCGCTGCAGGCTGACATGGACTGGGGCAGCAAGTGGATAGCATTTGTCGCTTCGATGTTTTCGCTGACTATCGCGCTGGCGTCTCCGATCGCTGGTGTCCTTGTTGACCGGTTTGGGATCGTGCGGCCTGCCTTGGTCGGTTATCTCGTAATGGTGGCGGCATACTTCGGCCTCAGTCGACTTGGGTCTTCGCCTTACCACTACCTTTTGCTCCAGCTCGCTATTGCGCTGATTGGATCAACCACTTCTCCCGTCAGTTTCCTGCGCGCGGTGAATCAGATGTTCGTGCGGCATAAGGGGTTGGCGCTCGGACTGGGGTACTCTGGCCTTGCAGTAACTGCGACGCTTGCTCCGTCGCTTGTCGAGAAAGTCATTCGCACTGCAGGCTGGCGGCAGGCGTATCTGCAAATTGCCCTGGTAATCGCTGTCATTGCACCAATCGCGCTCCTCGCGATCTGGCTTGGTCAACGCCATGTGAGATCGGGCAAGGTTCCGAACGCCGTTTCATCAGAGCTTCAGCCCGGTGACCGCGGGTGGCACTTCCTGAGGACAAAAGCCTTCATTCTGTGTGCTGGCGCTTTCCTCATTTTGGCCATCAGCATCGGGGGTTATGTTATCCATCTACCAGCGATCCTGGCAGAAGTTGGCATCGATACACGCAGGGCCGCAGCAATTCAGGGAAGCCTTGGGCTGGCGATCCTTATCGGCCGCGTGGTCACAGGCGCCTTGGTTGACCGGCTCTTTGCCCCTTACGTGCTTTGTGCGTTCAGCATACTGACGGGCGCGGGACTGGTGCTCCTGGCATATGGCGGCTCTGGCTTTGTATTGCCTGCGGCGCTGCTGATCGGGCTGTCGATTGGTGCCGAGGGCGACGTGGTGAGCTATCTGACGGCACGATATTTCGGCATTCGCCACTATGGCCGTGTCTATGGATGCCTTTATGCCGTCTTTGCCATTGGCTTGGGCACAAGTCCGATGGCGATTGGAGCGGTTGCTGCCGTCTCAAGCTATCACTTTGCGATCATCGCAAGTGCCGGTTTGCTGATGGCGGCGGCAGGCCTTTTTGCATTGCTGCCGGCATTCCCCAAAACTGCCCATTTGTCCGATAGCGGTGCTGGCGGTGAGCTATCAGAAAAACAAATTGAAGTGATAAATTAAGACAATTTCCAAAAATTGGATTTTCACGCTAATAGCCAAACTGCAATAGATTTATCTATAGTTCAAATACATCCCTTAATGCTTTTAGTTGTTGACCTAAATCAAAGAGAAATAGGTCTGCGTCTCATAATACTCCATGCGGAAATAAGGTGGAGTTGAGCCATGGCAATTACGGGAATCAGACGGCTGACCTATGGGGTTGACGATCTGGAGGTTTGTGCAGCGTTCTTTGTGGATCTCGGCCTTGAGCTTATTTCCCGTGACGAACAGAGCGCGTGCCTGGAGCTCCGTAACGGCTCTGAAGTTCGCTTGATCTTGCGAAGCAGCGGATTGCTACCGGCGTCATCGATCAATGGCTTGGGCGTTCATGAATGCGTTTGGGCAGTCGATAGCGACGCGAGCCTCAAGCGGCTTTGTGCCGACCTCAGCCGCGATCACGAGCTCACCCGCGATGCCGAAGGCGTTACGCATTTTGTCACCGAATTCGGACAGGCCATCGGACTTGAGGTGTTTCGCCCCCGGATGACCGGAAGCGCTCCAACACCCCACAATTCGCCAGGCAGGATCGAGCGGCTCAATCAGCCGCGCAAATGGATCGAACGCCCGGTTCCCAAGCAGATTCATCACACGGTTTGGCTTTTCCCGGACGTCGAAAAGGTCTTCCGCTTTTACCGCGATCGCCTCAACTTTCGGCTCACCGACGTACAGAAGGGCTACGGCTATTATGTGCGGGCCGACGGAGCTTACGAACACCACAATCTGTTTATCGCTGATGGCTACGGCATCACGAGCACCTATGACGGCACACTGACCTTCGCGCATGCCAACTTCGAAGTCGAAGACATCGACGAATTGATGGTCGGCAAGAATTACCTCGAACGGTGCGGCCACAAATCAACCGATTGGGGTTTCGGGCGCCATCGGATCAGCTCTGCTGCTTTCCTCTATTTGCCATGCCCGGCCGGCGGCGATGCCGAATATGGGGCGGACTGCGACGCCGTCGACGACAGCTGGAAGCCCCGGATCTGGGACGCTGCGTTCGGCACGGCGATTTACGTGCACAATGCCCCGGACTGGCTCAACGTGACCCCTTCCTGGGATGTCGCTTACGTGACTTCGGATGAGGTGAGTTACCGCGACGGACTCGCGCCGCAAACCTCGACTTCCACCAAAATTGCAGCGGAGTAGCGCCGATGACTGATGTCAAAAAAGTTCTGGTTGTTGGCGGCGGCATTGGCGGATTGTCGGCTGCGATCGCACTCCATCGCAAAGGCATTTCGGTCGATGTCGTGGAGAGGTCCGTTGATTGGTCGGTTTATCACGTCGGCATTATCGTCCAGGCCAATTTCGTGCGGGCGCTTGCAGAGATCGGCCTGGCTGACGAGGCCGTCGCCGCAGGTTTCGCTTACAAAGGCGCGCGCTTCCGTGACAAGGGCGGCGCCATTCTGGCGGAACTTCCGGGGGTGCCGTTCGTCGAAGGGTATCCGTCCGATCTCGGTCTGACCCGGCCGGCACTCCACAAGGTACTGACGACACGGGTCCAGGAGCTGGGCATTCCGGTCCGGCTTGGCGTAACCTTCAGCGCGCTTGCCGACCGCGGCGACCACGTCGAAGTGAACTTCACGGATGGGTCGCAGGGGCAATACGAGCTCGTCATTGGTGCGGACGGAAACTTCTCTCAGGTTCGCGCACATCTGTTTCCTGAGGGACCCAAGCCAACCTACACCGGGCAAGGGGTCTGGCGGTACAATTTGCCGCGTCCTGAATGGATGGAATGGGCCGACATCTACACGGGCAAGGAAGGCGGCAAGGCCGGGTATGTCCCGCTGACCAAAGACACGATGTATGTCCTTGCCGTATTTGAAGAGAAGGGAAATCCGAGGTTTCCGCAGGAAACTCTCGCCGACGAATTCAGAAAGCGGCTGGAGGGCTATGGGGGCGACCTGGCTACCTTCAAGGATCAGATTATCGATCCGAACCTGGTGGTTTATCGGCCGCTCGAGCCATGCATCATGCCCGATCCCTGGTTCAAGGGCCGCATCGTCTTGATCGGCGACGCTGCACACGCAGCCACCCCCCATCTCGGTCAAGGCGCTGCCATGGCTATCGAGGACGCTGTCGTACTCGCCGAAGAAGTCAGCAGGTCGGAGGCAGGTGTCGAGGGGGCGCTTGAAGAGTTCATGCGCCGCCGCTTCCCGCGGGTTCTGCTTGTCGGAACGAGTTCGATCAAGCTCGGCTACTGGGAAATGCACCCTGAGGAAGCGGGTGATCCCGTCGAATTGACCGACGCCATCCGCACCAAACTTGCCGAACCCATCTGAAAGGACCGCCAACATGAACGCTGTGACGCCCGGTTGCGCACTTCACGACACTCTTGGTGCGCTCGACAGCCGCTACGCGATCGTCGACGACCTGCCTTGGAAGCCGACTCCCGTTGCTGGAGTCGATATGAAGATTCTGATCGAGGACAAGCAGACCGGGCTTCTCACCGCGTTGTTTCGCTGGGCACCAGGGACTGCGCTGCCCATGCACGAACATGTCGAGATCGAGCAGAGTTGGGTCCTCGATGGCGAATTCGAAGATGACGACGGCGTCTACACCAAGGGCAATTTCGTTTGGCGCCCGGCCGGCCATCGCCATGAGGCCAGGTCTCCCAAGGGGGCGCTGGTCCTTTGCTTCTTTCAGAAACCCAACCGTTTCATTGGCGGCGAGTTCGATGGGCATGAACTCAACTGATTGGACTTCGAGCGCGTCTTGACGCGCCCTTTGATCTGTCGACGAACATCGCCTTCTGGGGACAAAGAGTTCTGGCTGCATTTGGTCACTCCGGGATCGGTCCGGGCTAATGGACAATCCCGAAATTGCCTGACTGTGAATCGGGTGAATCGCATCACTGAGGCCAAAGCATGAAATCAACAAGTCGTACTGATGTGACTTCTAGCGAGGCTATAACGGCAGCGAAGTTTGACACGATCAGAGCCAAAGATCAGAAAGACTGCAGGGCTGGTGAGCCAATTCCGGAGAACATAACCTTGTTCCTGCTGGAAGAAGACGGACAGCACGAATTTAGATTGCAAAAATCCGGGTTCTGGTTCCTCGCAGTCTTTGCAGCATCAGTAGTGTGTGGAAAGCTGATCGGGCTCTGGTAGAAGTCTTCGCGAATGCGAGTGTCAAACTTTTGCAAAGTTCCGAAGACCTGCCGCCCTTTTTGCCCGGGTTTCGAAGTCTTCCACACCATGAGATCATCCCCTTGCATGACTAATCTACGCCCCTGACCGAACCCGGCCAGGCCATGCAACGCGCGCTCATGCGGACCGTGTTGTCATGCTTTGCATGCCTGCCCGCACCACTCCTGTGAGCGACGTTTCCCTCTCTGCGTTCGGTGCAGACCTGTCCGTGCCCGGCCTCTTCGGGGCTCAGTCAAAGGGATGGTCCCTTGGACAGAAGAACAGCTTCGAAAGGTCAGAACAATGAAGAACACCGTCACTCTCGTCGGTTTCGTTGGCAACAATCCCGAAATCCGCACAGCTCAGTCGGGAGCCGCGATAACCAGCCTCTCACTTGCCACCACCCGCAGCTTCAAGGACGCCGAAGGCAACCGCCAGACCGAGACCGAATGGCATCGGATCACCTGCTTCAATGGTGTCGGCAAATGCGTCGCCGAGCATGTCACCAAGGGCGCAATGGTCATGGTCACTGGACGGATCCACTATACCCGCTGGACCGACAACGCAGGCCAAACTCGTTACGGCTGTGAGATCATCGCCGAGCAGGTCGACTTCCTCGCCAAGGCGAAGGAGGCGACCTCGGAAGAACCCAAGAAGCGGCGTTCGAAATAGCGCCGCAGACGTCAGGTCTCTTCCCTCAAAGGCTCGGATCGGCACGTGCTGATCCGGGCCTTTCGCGTGCTAATCACCCCTTCCGAAGCCATCGCGAATGCGTGAAAATGAGCGACCTCCGTCAGCCGGAGTTCGCGCGCCCAAAATGGCTATTTGCTTCCGTGAAGCGGAACATCGGTACAATTTGAAGACCCCTGGGGGGTTTCTCTCAAGCGCCAGATAGGCTAGGTATCCTGCGGGATTGAGGTTCATTTTCCCTGAAACACGAGCAGCAATTTCTTGAACAAAACCGGTCCAAGTTGGGAACAGATTCAGGCACCACCGTACGCCACAAATTGTGGCCAGTAAGGCATTTAGAAGACTAGAGAATTTGTAAAATTCGGCGCTTCGTCACTTCTCAATCAGATCAAAGCAACACAATCAGTGCAAATCACCAGCAATCCATTCGCGTTCTATCCCCTTGACTTTTGGAAGAACATAAATAGAACAACATTGCCTTGCGAAGCGCGAACCAGGCTCCCCATTTTTGGAGTCTGCAATGAACAAGAACAGATCAGTACAAGCTTATCTCCCCTCGCATATCGTTGCTTGGATCGACGGGGAAGCCAGGCGGGCAAAGGTAACTCGCAGTCACTGGGTTGCGACTTTCTTGACCGACCTATTTCAAAGCCAGGAAGTGCGCGAAGAAGCCCGCGCAAATGCTCTTCGCATACGCCGCCAAATCACCTTCGCCATGTGTGCGCTGGACGGTTTGCTCGATGCGCACCCGGACCCGAAGTTGCGCCAACGCATGATCGAAGCTATCCAAAACCGCGTCGAGCGCGAGCAACTGGGAAGCAGCAAATGAGCGCCCGGAAGGCCCCAACCAGGACCAGAGATCAACAGCTCAAACTGCCATTCGCTTCCGCGCCGAAGGTATGCCGGTCGAATGGCGCCGAACCGTTGGCGGTGCGTATTCCAGATGCGGTTCGGATGACAGGAATAGGTCGATCGAAGCTGTATGAACTCATCGCCGCTGGGGATCTTGATACGATCAAGATAGGTCGTTGCACACTCGTCCCAATGGACAGCCTGCGAGCCCTTCTCGGCAGAGAGCGTATCGTGCTAGGTCACTCCATTGTCGGATAAGTCCGAGGATCCGGAACAGAAGCTATTGAAGTTGAAATTGCGATAGCAGCCGTTTGCAAGGGCTGGCGCTTCTTACTGCAGCGCTTCACTCCACCGGGCCTCGGCGTTCAATGCATGATTTTTGATAATCTCTACGTACAGTGCGCCAAGGCCGTTCCAGCTATCGACCTGGCATTCCCGGTAGATGACTTGCAAATGCTTCTTCAAGGCCTCCGCACCGACGCCAAACTTCACTTGGCATTCGGATCGATTCCCGCCTTCAATCGCGTAGAGCGCGATCTCACGTTGCAGGCCGGTCAGCGCCTTTTCGAACAGGCAATCTATCACCGCCACGCTTTCGACAAATTGCAGGTCGAGGCCGATCATTAGCGCCTCGTCTCCTTGTGAAGTGCCACTCGGCAGCAAGCGTGTCCGACGGACCTTGCATAGCAAACGGCCGTCGGGGACAGGGAGGCCGATTTCCGCGATGCCTTGCCCGGCCGATGCTGCCAGCATGGTTACGAAGCCCGGTGCTGCGCGCGGTCTGGTCAACATGCCAAGGTTTTGGCGAAGCAGGTGGCTGCCGCACAGCAGCCGTTCCGCTTCTTCATCGATCACCAGCAGCTGCCGCCCGTCAAGACTGGCGACCAAGTGCGCCCCACCCTTGCCCAATGAGCACCATTGTGCCGGACGGTCAGAACTTTCGAGCGCGGCAGCCATCAAGGGAAGTACAGGTTCCAGTGCTTTCGCGTGGCCTTGATCGAACGGCCGTCCTGGGGCATTGAAGGCAAAGTAAGCCGCTCTTCCCGGAACTACCATATCGAACAGGTAATGGTGGCCCAGCGGTACGCACAGATGGCGATGGATATTGCCTCGCGCGAAAGCGTCCTGCATTCCGGGTCCAAGCATCTTGCCGATGGCCGGGCCCGCGCCATTGATCAATCCGAAAGCGCTGATTTCTTCACCGGCATCGAACAGTTCCTCGAACCGGCTAACGAACAGGTCCTTGATCTCGGGTGGCGCAGATTCGTGATAGAACCCGGCCGGCAGGCCATCGAGACCGATCCATACCAACAATCCGGCATCGGTATCGATCATTTCACGCACCGCCGCGCAGAACGGAGAGGAGATCGCCTGAAGACCTGCACCGCAATGGCACAGCATCCTGATTTTTTCCAGCAAACGCCGCCGCCGGATTGCACCGCTAACGTGTTCTGATCGCAACTTTTCTGCCCCTCGTTTGCACTTTTGCAAAGTACAAGCGCCCTGCATAGAGTTTTTTGCCTCCCCTTGGGGGGAATTATTTGGCTTTGGACTTTGGGACATGCTTGGTTTTGTCCCAAATCGAGAGGCTAGGCGCATGGAAATCTTCGGCACTACCGGCAACGATACGCTCAATGGATCAATCGGTGACGATGTGATCGACGGCAATGGCGGGGTCGATGTGATCCATGCTGGCGATGGCGATGATGCGATTGTGCTCGACGCCCCGGTTGGTGCCGGCTCCACGCTCGACGGGGGGCTGGGATACGACACCCTCGTACTCAAGCCGCAGGCCGGAACACCCTATTTCAATGGTGGAACCAGTACGCTTTACAATGCCTATTTCCCGACTGTCCTTGGCGGGATTGAGGCCGTGCAATTTGATTCCGCGGCGGGCGACTTTCTGGGCCTCGTGGTACTTGATGGGCAGCGGGCGGCCTCAGGCCTGACCAACCTGACTGGCGGAGCAGGACGCGACGCGTTCTATGATGTGGTGTTCCAGCCCGGCACCTATACCATGCCGCAGCTCAGCTTCACCAACTGGTCAAGCGACATTCACGATCTCAACTCCGATTTCGTCACGCTGTTTGCCAGCAGCGCCGGCAACTACGTGCTCAATGCCCGCGAAGGCCTGGCGGCTATCCAGGGCCTCCAGGGCAATGTCGGCGATGACATCCTCAATGGCTCTAGCGGATCCGATGCGCTCAACGGGATGGGAGGGTTCAACCAGCTTTACGGTAATGGCGGAGATGACCTCTTGTTTGCCGAGAATCCGACCCCGTTCGGCGGCATCGCTGGAAATCTGACTTTTGCCGGAAACATCTTTGACGGCGGATCTGGCGAAGACTCGCTGTTGGTCGGTGGTCGGGTCGATTTTCAGGGAACCTTGCTGGGAATCGAAAACGTATATTTCGAAGTGAGCTCTTCCGCCGCCGCGCCGGGCGCAACCGGGCTTGACCGTGCCTATCTCATGCTCTCAGGCAGCAATGCACTGTCTCTGCCGGCGGGTGCCAAGATCAACGGCAATGGCACGCTGGAAATCAATCTTGGCGCAGTGACCAGCTTCAGCGCGGCCGGATTTCAGATCGGTGCCAGCTACGCGATAGACCTGAAGATCAATGGCACCGGCGGGAACGACACTATCGCTGGGTCAAGTACAACCGATGCGATCAACAGCGGCGACGGCGACGATACGCTGGATGGAGGCGCCGGGAACGACAACCTCGATGGCGGTACGGGCACCGACACTGCCGTATATTCCGGCAACATCGCCGATTACCAGATCACCGCTCTGGCACCGCACCTTTGGCAGGTGACCGACCTGAACACGACCGACGGAGACGACGGCACCGACCTGCTGATCGATGCCGAACTGCTTCAATTTGTCGACGGCATGTTCACTCTCAACCAGGCGCCGGTTGCCTTGGACCTTGCGGTTGACCTTGACGAGGATGTCCCCGCAGAAGGTCAGGTTTCGGCCACCGACCTGGAGAACCAGCCAATCATTTTTTCATTGGTCCAGGGGCCTGGGCATGGCAGCGTTTCGCTCAATCCGGACGGGACGTTCCTCTACACGCCAGCCGCCGACTATTTTGGCAGCGACAGTTTCACCTTTTCGGCCAGCGACGGTACCGCGTCCGGAAACACCGGCGTTGTCTCGCTAACGATCGCTCCGGTCGACAACGATCCGGCAGTGATTACCGGTGATCTTGCGGCCCAGATCAGTGAAGGAACCGATCCGCTGACGGCGAACGGAACCGTTTCGGGGCAGCTCACCGCGAGCGATCCCGATGGACCCACGGTCTTTGCGGCAGATGCGCTGGCCGGCACCTGGGGCTCGTTCCAGTTCGCCGAAGACGGTAGGTGGACCTATGAACTGGCCGACGACGATCCGTTCATCGGTGCGCTCAACGTCGCTGACACGGTGACCGACGCGTTTGTTGTCGCGACCGCCGATGGATCGAGCCAGACTGTCACAATTACGATCCAGGGCGCCAACGACGCGGCGGTGATTGGTGGTGCAACCAGCGGGACTGTCGCCGAATCCTCGGTGCTCAACGGCTTCTCGCAGGTAACTGGAACTCTGTCCATCAGCGATGTCGATAACCTGGCGCAATTCGCTGCGGCGAACAGCGTCGGGGTTTACGGTACTTTTACGCTGACCGCCGCAGGCAGCTGGACCTATGTGCTCAACAATGCCAACGCGGCAGTCGATGGGTTGAGCAACGGGCAAAGTCTGGGCGAAAGCTTCACCGTCTACGCTGCGGATGGCACTGCTCAGGTCATCGAGCTGACGATAGCCGGCGCCGACGACAACCGCACCGGAAGCAACAACGCCGAAACCCTCACCGGGACCAGCGGCAACGATACGCTGAACGGAAGAGGCGGCAACGATTCGCTGGTCGGCGGGCTTGGCAACGACGCGCTCAATGGCGGCACTGGTACCGATACGGCAAGCTACGCCGGACTCGCCGGTGGTGTCACGGTCAGCCTGGCAATCAGTGGGGCGCAGAACACCGGCAGCGGGGGGATCGACACGCTTGTCGCGATCGAGAACCTAACCGGCACTTCACAGGCCGATAGCCTGACCGGCAACGGCGGTGTCAACGTCCTGAACGGCGGCGATGGAAATGACGTGCTCGATGGTGGAGGCGGCAGCGATACGCTGAGCGGCGGAAACGGCATTGATATGGCCAGCTATGCATCGGCCGGATCAGCAGTCAGGGTAAGCTTGGCAGTCACCGCTGCGCAGAACACCGGCGGGTCGGGCAACGATACGCTAAGCAGCATCGAAAACCTCTTCGGATCGTCTTTTGCCGACACGCTGATAGGCAATTCGGGAACCAACGCAATCAACGGCGGCGGCGGAAACGACCGGATCACCGGTGGGGCCGGAGCCGATCAGCTGACTGGAGGGGTGGGCAACGACACCTTTGTCTATTCCGCCACTGCCAATTCGACAATGGAGCTGCGCGACTTGATCCTGGACTTCCAGGGCGCGGGCGTGCCCGGCGGCGATGTTTTCGATTTCTCAGCCATCGATGCGACCCCGGGCGGGCGCGACAATGCGTTTGTCTGGGGCAACAAGGCCGCAACCTCACATGGGGTCTGGTACGATTATGACGCTGCGACCAATACCACCCATATCTACGCCGACACCGACGGCAATGTCACGACCGCTGAAATGGCGATTGACCTATTTGGCAACGTGCCGCTGTCGAGTACAGATTTCTTTCTGTGATCGCCAATCGCTCTACCTTAACGAATGTGAGGTTGCGTGTAGCAATATCTTTGCAGGGAACTGTCCGCTGTGTCAGCGTCATCCGCCTACGCAAAAATTCGCCCAATCCGCCATGAGCGCTTTTCGCTTCTCTAAGAAATCTGTGCGCCGGTAAGCTGCCTCGACTTTGTTGGAATTGGTATGCGCCAGCGCCGCCTCAGCCACCTCGCCCGGATAATCGGTTTTGTCCGCAACCCAATCGCGGAAGGTTGAGCGGAAGCTGTGGACAGTTACGCCGGCTTCCATGTCTCGAAGGATCTTGAGCAGGGTCATGTCGGACATGGGCGTCTTCAACTTCATGCCGGGAAAGACCAGGTCGGTGCACGGAGCGCTGAAGGCTTTGGCGCGTTCGAGGGCTTCGAGGACTTGGGGCGCGAGGGGGACGAAGTGAGGGCGGCCCATTTTCATGCGGGTGGCGGGGATCGACCACATCGCCTTGTCGAGATCGAACTCGCTCCAGGTTGCGCCCCGGATTTCGCCGGAGCGGGCGGCGGTGAGGATCAGGACTTCCATGGCGACGCGGCCGACCGAGGAGCGTTCGCGCAGCTTGGCGATGAAGGCGGGGATTTCGGTGTAGGGCATAGCGGCGAAGTGGCCGTCATCTTTGGGTTGGCGCGGCAGGCCCTTGGACAGCGAGCGCATCGGGGCTTCGCTGTCGCGCAGGCCGTTGACGTAGGCCCAATCGAGTACCGCGCCGATCCGCTGGCGTACACGGCGGGCCGTTTCGGGCTTACTCAGCCAAATCGGCAGTAGCGCCTTGCGGATCTGGGGGCCTTCGATGTCGTTGACGAGGCGGTCGCCGATAAAGGGGTAGGCGTAGGTTTCCAGAGTTGTGATCCACTGGGTCTGATGCTTGCCGTTCTTCCAGCTTGCCTTGTTTTCTTCGTGAACTTGTTCGGCGGCGGCGCGGAAGGTCGGGATGACAATCTTTTCCTTCTTCTTTTCCGCGACCGGGTCGATGCCCTGGGCGATCAGGCGGCGATACTCGCGCGCCTTGGTGCGTGCCTCGGTGAGAGTGAGCACCTTGGTTGAGCCCAAACCAATGTCGCGTCGCTTGCCGTCTGATTGAACACGCAGAATCCAGCTCTTCGACCCGCCGGGCGCGACGTTGAGGATCAGTCCGTCACCATCGTTGTAACGACCTGCTTCGGTGAGCGCCTTGATCTCGGTTGCGGTGAGCTGACCCATGACGACTTCCTTCGTACTTTTTCCCACCATTTTTCCCACACATGTGTGTGGGAAAAGGTGGATGAGCGTGGACGGCGGCGGACGGAGTCAGTGCCGTAAACACTAGGAATATAGACGTTTTTCTGAGGTTTTTGAAGAGTCAAAATAGGTGTCGGTGGCGGAGCGGGAGGGATTCGAACCCTCGATACGCTTTTGGCGTATACTCACTTTCCAGGCGAGCGCCTTCGACCACTCGGCCACCGCTCCGCATGCACTGGAAGATGTGCGCCCTAGCGGCATGGCGGGGGTTTCGCAAGCGGGGGAGGAGTGGCACAAGGCGCCATGCGCACCCTGATCCTGATCCTTGCCGCCCTTGCCATTGCCACGCCGGTTCAGGCCGCCGATCCGCCCGTCAAACCCGCGCCCGCCCCCGCCCCGACCGAGATCGTCGCCGCCGCACCGCAGACGGACTGGACGGGGATCGATCCCGCCGACCTGCTGGTGATGGACCTTGCCGCTGACGCGAAGGGCAAGCCGCGCCGGGTGGTGATCCAGCTGCTGCCCGCGCCGTTCAGCCAGGGCTGGGTCGGCAATGTCCGCAAGCTGGCGGCCGCGCATTGGTGGGACGGGCTTTCGATCTACCGGGTGCAGGACAATTACGTGACCCAGTGGGGCGATCCGGACGGGGATGACAAAGCGAACGCGAGGGCGCTTCCAACGGGTTTGCTGGAGGTTCCGCAGACTTGCTATTCGATCAGCTTTGACAGCGATGAATGCACATTCGCCGAAGTTATTAGCGACCCACGAGAAGCGGCGATGGCGGCCGCTCGCGATGCCGCTCAAGCGGCGATTGCAGCCGCCAACGAATTTCAACGCGGGCAGTTTGTAGATCCTTCGATCGAATCGACAAAAACGCGGACGGCGAAGAAGGGGTGGCATCAACGCGACTCATTCGCGCCATGGGTCGAATTTTATGACGGCTTTCCGGTGGCAAGCGACAATGCGGGCAAGAAGGTTCGATTCTGGCCCGTCCACTGCTACGGCATGGTCGGCGTCGGCCGCGACATGCCGCCCAACACCGGAACCGGGGCCGAGCTTTACACCGTGATCGGCCATGCCCCGCGCCACCTGGATCGCAACATCGCTCTCATCGGCCGGATCATCGAAGGGATGGAGCACATGTCCAGCCTGCCGCGCGGGCACGGGCCGCTGGGGTTCTATGACGCGGCGCAGGGTGATGAGAGGGTACCGATTGTCTCGGTGCGGCTGGCCGAGGAGGTCACGGACCTGCCGCGCTATGAATACCTGAGCACCGAAAGTGTCAGCTTTGCGAAGTACGCCGACGCGCGCGCAAATCGCCGCGATCCGTTCTTTCTGCGTGCCGCGGGCGGGGCCGACATCTGCAACATCCCGGTGCCGGTGCGGCGGGCGACCGGCTCACGGTGAGCGGGAGGCGATGTAGATTTGGTTCAGGCAGAGACCGCTGAGGAAGAAGTGGAGGCGCGGAGAGGTTGTTCCTGTGGCGAAGCCACCTGACCATGCAAGCGATGAGATTGAATCCCGCCTTGCATGTGAAGGTGCCTGCGGCGCTGGATACTTCTCCTCTGCGCCTCCGTTTCTTCCTCAGCGGTCTCTGCGTGAACCCCAACCCGTCCCGCCGAACACGGTAATGCCGCAATGACCGAAACCATCACCCACACCGGCCCGATCTGGCGCTGGACCACGCCTGCGGCCCCGGCGGCGTGGTGCTTCGTGACGATCGAT
>JBEBKE010000003.1:0-59002 GCA_040079555.1 Sphingorhabdus sp.
CTGGCTGTCGATCCGTATCTTTGGCTATGCGAGTGGTATTGAAAACATGGCTGCGATTGCGGGTTCAAAGCCAACGCCTTGGTTGTATGAAGACAAGCTGCGGCTGGGCGGGGTTAAGCTGTATCTGGATGGCGCGCTGGGCAGCAGAGGCGCTTGGCTGAAAAAAGCCTATGCCGATGCCCCGGGGCAGACCGGTCTGCAATTCCATCCCAGTGCCGAGGTTCGCAACATGATGGTGCGCGCGTCGATGGATGGGTTTCAAACCGCCGTTCACGCTATCGGCGATGCCGCCAATGATGACGCGATTGGCGCGGTGGAAGACTTAGCCGAAACCTATTCCGACGACCGCCGTTGGCGGATCGAGCATGTGCAAATCGTCGATCCAGTGGATCTACCGCGTTTGGCAAAGAACGGTATCATTTCATCGATGCAGCCTGTGCATCAAACATCCGACCGCTTGATGGCCGAGGTCCGCTTAGGCCCCGAAAGGCTGACGGGCGCTTATGCTTGGCAGTCCATTCTGAAAGCGGGCGGAAAGCTCGCCTTTGGCTCCGACACCCCCGTCGAAGCACCCAATCCGTTCCACGGCATATCGGCGGCGATCAGCCGTGAAGACGAAAAGGGGCAGCCCTTTGGTGGCTGGATACCAGCCGAACGCGTTAGCCGCGAACAAGCGTTGGCTGGCTTTACCACTGGCGCCGCTTATGCTTCCTTTGCGGAAAGCAAAGTCGGGATATTATCGCCGGGATATCGCGCGGATTTTGTGCTGGTTGATACAGATCCATTGCTGGCATCACCCAGTCAGATACGCGGTACCAATGTCCATGAAACTTGGGTCGGCGGCTTTCCCGTATACCAACGCGGAAAGCGTCCCGAAGACATTATCATGCCGGGGGACGAGGGCAAGGAAGAGTGATTGTTGCATAATTGCCGCGTTTTTTGAAATTCTACACTAAGATAGGTTTCATCTGCGTGACCTATTCAAATAAATGGCATAGCTATGCCGTACAATAAAAAGACTCTAACGGGAGAATATGATGTCTGAATTGCTTTTGCTCCGCAAAGCGGGGCTTGCTCTGTCAACTGCAACGCTCGCACTTGCCGCACCGACGATGGCCTTTGCGCAGGATGAAGCGCAAGCCGACGAAACCGAAGCAACGAGCGATGAGGGCATCCTCGTTATCGCACAGGGCCGCGAACAGTCGCTGGCTGACGTGCCTTTGGCAATCTCTGCCGTTACTGCGGAAACATTGCAGAACAGCGGTGCAAACGACATTCGCCAGTTGAACCAAGTTGCGCCATCTTTGTTGGTGTCCTCCACCGGATCAGAAGCAAATGGCTCTGCGCGTATTCGCGGCATCGGCACAGTCGGCGACAACCCCGGTCTTGAAAGCTCCGTCGCTGTTTTCATCGACGGCGTGTACCGCTCGCGTTCGGGCATCGGCCTGAACGAACTTGGCGAAATCGAACGCGTCGAAGTGCTTCGCGGACCACAAGGAACGCTTGGCGGACGCAACGCATCGGCTGGTATGATCAGCATCATTTCGAAAAAGCCTGAGTTTCAGTTCGGCGCAAAAGCCGAGGCGACTTATGGCAATTTCAACTTCATGCGCTTTTCGGGAAGTGTCACCGGCCCGATTTCGGAAACACTCGCGGCCCGCCTTGATGGTGTGTACGTAAAGCGGGATGGTTTCTACAAAGACACCACGAACAACACCGATGTGAATGACCGCAATCGTTACTTCCTGCGCGGCCAGTTGTTGTGGGAGCCGAATGACGCTGTCAGTGTTCGCCTGATCGCCGATTATACCAGCCGTAAAGAAAAATGCTGTGCCGCAACTTATGTCGACAACACGGTCAGCCCGTATATTGGCGACCTGAATAATCCCTCTACGCCGCTGACGCCATTGCAGACCAACGGTAACAACATAATCAACGTCCTGCGTGACCTGGGCCAACCTGTGGCATCATTCAGCCAAGGCTATGCGCGCCGGATTTCGGTCAGCTCGGGCCGCAGCTTTGCTGGTGAAACCACCGATGGCGGCATCTCTGCCGAAGTTAAATGGGATCTTGGCGGGGCGAACCTGACATCGATCACCGGATATCGTGATTACAAGAGCGGCCAAGGTTCGGACACGGACTATGGTCAAGTCGATATCCTGTATCGCACACCAAGCGATGACGCATTCCGTCAGTTCAAAACTTTCACCCAAGAACTGCGCCTTCAAGGTGAAGCTTTGGACGGTCGGCTCGATTGGCTTGTCGGTGGCTTCTACGCCAACGAGAAGCTGACGGTGCAGGATAACTTGCGCTTTGGTGGTCAATATGGGCGTTTTGCGACATGCCGGATTATCTCTGGCGGTGGTCTTGCGGGTCTTTATTCGCCGACAAATCCGGGTTGTCTCGCTCCCGTAGTCGGCCCAGCAACCGTCGCGGGTGCAAGCGGCGGTGGTGTGACAGGTGCTGCAATCGCTGCGGGCTTTGCAACGCTCGACGGCTTGAACAATCTGGGTTCAACGACCGACCGTTACAACCAGACCAGCAAAAACTGGGCGTTGTTTACGCACAACATCATCAACATCACCGATGGCCTCGATCTGACGCTCGGCCTTCGCTACACGAACGAGCGCAAGAAATTCAGCGCGCTGTTTGGAAACAACAACACGGTTTGCACCACGCTGCAAACATCACTGACCAGCGCGCTAACCAGCACTAACGCTACGGCTCGGGCGCTGTCGGGTGCGTTGATCGGCTTGGGTTGTCAAGGCAACTCGACCGCCGAGCTGAACGGTGTCAGCATCAACGACAAACGCAGCGAAAGCGAATTTTCGGGTACCAGCATCTTGTCGTATAAAGTCAATTCCGACTTGCTGATGTACGCAAGCTATTCGCGTGGTTACAAGGCTGGTGGCTTCAACCTCGATCGTTCGGCTTTGAAGGCGCCGATCGAAGTAATTTCCGGAGTACCCACCACAACCTTCGCCGCAGCTGGCGGAGCGCAAGCGTTGGTAGGCCGCTTACAATTCGATCCCGAAATCGTCGATGCGTATGAAATCGGTGCGAAATATGCGACTGGACCATTGAGCATCAGCGTCGCGGCCTTCCGCCAGGATTTCCAAAACTTCCAGTTGAATACTTTTAACGGAACGGTGTTCTTGGTGCAGACCCTCAACGGCTGTGGCACTAGCCTCGGCGGTGCCGATCGTGATCAGAATGCGTCGTCAGCAGGGGCAAACTTTAACGCCGCTGCGGCAACAACCGGCGCATGTGCGGCAAGCGACGTCACCTACGGCGTCCGTTCAGAAGGCGTCGAAGTTGAAGCGTCGCTGGTTCCTGCAAAGAACTTCCGCGTTGCAGCCGGTATCACCTATTCTGATGCCAGCTATAACAACAATCTGGTCGGAAACCGCAACGGCGCGGCACTTGACCCTGCATTGCGTAAGCTGCCCGGAAACAACCTGTCGAATGCTCCAAAGATCGTCACGACGGCCTCGGTTACTTGGACGCCCGATATCGGATCGAGCGGAATGTCAGGCCTTGTCTATATCGACAGCCGTATGACCAGCGATTACAACACTGGCTCTGATTTGTTCCCGCAAAAGGGACAGGATGGGTTCGCGTTGTTTAACGCCCGTGTCGGTATCCGCGGTGCTGATGAGAAATGGGCGTTGGAATTCTGGGGCCAGAATATCTTCAATCAGGATTATGCACAGGTTGCGTTTAATACGCCGTTCCAGGCAGGCACGACTTCGGCACCGTTTGTCGATGGCCAGTATCCCGGCGGACGTCAGATCTTCTCGCAGTTCCTCGCCGAGCCACGCACATTCGGCGTAACGCTTCGCGGCAGCTTTTAGGCTGTAGTAACAGATAAAGAAAAGGCCCGCTTCGGCGGGCCTTTTTTGTTGCGCGGCGTGTAAAAAACGACGCCCGCTAATCGCTACGCCGCTGCCCTATTCGGCGATTGAGAAACTCAAGAACCCCGGCATAGGGCCGTTCCAGCCATCATCGGGACCGTCAGATTTAGCCTGCGCTGTTTTGGCGACCGCCGGCTTGGCGGGCGCAGCCTTTACAGGGACCGCTTTCGACTTCTCCGCCGCAACGACTGGTTCGCGTTTAGGCTCGCGTTCAGCTTTAGAAGCCTCAGGCTTTGTTCCGCGCTCGCGCCGTGACGCACGCTCAGGCTTTGCCGTCGGCCCGGCCTTGGCTTCCTTTGCCGACGCTTCAGGCGCCGCAACTTTACCCAACCGCTCAATCTTGCCGCCGATCAGCTTTTCGATGTTCTCGATGGCTTCTTCGTCAGCCTTAGTCACAAAGGTAAAGGCTTTGCCCTTTGCCCCGGCACGCCCCGTCCGTCCGATGCGGTGGACATAATCATCTGGGTGCCATGGCGCATCAAAGTTAAACACATGGCTGACGCCTTTGATATCCAACCCCCGCGCGGCCACATCCGATGCAACCAACAGGTTAATCGTCCCGGCCTTAAACGCCTCAAGCTGCCTTTGGCGGGTCGATTGGTCAATATCGCCGTGGATTTCGCCAGAACGAAAGCCATGCTGTTGCAGGCTTTTGTTCAATTCGCGCACCGTTGTTTTGCGGTTGCAGAATATGATCGCAGTGTGAACGTCTTCGCTGCGGATTAAATCGCGCAGCACGTCGCGCTTTTTTGCCGGAACAACATTGACCAGCTTCGCCTCGATATTCAGGTTCGAGGACGCTGGCCGCGCAACTTCGATATATTTTGGGTTCGACAAAAACCGGTCGGCCAGCTTTTTAATCGGCGGCGGCATGGTGGCCGAAAACAACAACGTCTGACGCGTTGTCGGCAATTTGGTGCAAATATGTTCGATATCGGGGATAAAACCCATGTCGAGCATCCGGTCCGCCTCATCAATCACCAGCAGTTCGCAGCCGTTGAGCAGAATTTTGCCGCGTTCGATCAAGTCCATTAACCGGCCCGGAGTCGCGATCAAAACGTCAACGCCTTTTTCCAGCGCCTTGACCTGATCGCCCATCTGAACGCCGCCGATCAACAACGCCATCGATAGCTTGTGATTGACGCCGTATTTTACAAAATTCTCAGCAACTTGTGCGGCCAGCTCGCGCGTTGGTTCAAGAATCAAGCTTCGCGGCATCAACGCCCGTGCACGGCCCTGCGCCAATATGTCGATCATCGGCAACACGAACGATGCGGTCTTGCCCGTACCTGTCTGCGCAATACCAATGATGTCGCGCATCATCAAAACAGAGGGAATCGCCTGCGCCTGAATCGCGGTCGGCACATCATAGCCCGCCGCAGTGACGGCAGAGAGTAATTCATCGGAAAGGCCGATATCGGCAAAACGCATAAGCACCAACTATTCAGGAAAGCGAGCTGCGCCTTAAAAGCAAAGACCAGCTCGTGTCGCGCGCTTGGCGAACATAGGTGCAAATGTCAAGGATTTTGGCGGAGTCAGGCTGGAGACGCGGGCTCCGACAGCGCGTTTACTTTGGCACAAGCACGCGGAATTTATCAATCTCGCATTGCGCGCCTGTTCGCGCATGGAGCAAGTCACGGTCGATGCACAGCTTGCCATCGGCGGAGCGCTCAACATACGCCCCTGCATAAAACTCGCGGGCCAAACAGCCATTGCCTAAATAGGCACGGATCACATTGCCGTCGCGCGTCATGATTTCCAGACTTTCTTTGGGACCGGGTCGCGCGCCGATCAACCTGTCCATCAGCAAGCACTTACCAATTTTTTCTTCTTTATATTCAACGCGCTCTGATCGTTTTGTCGACGCGGGTTCGGTTTTTGGCGGGATGCGGATAATGACACGTTGGTTCGCGCGCGCCTGATACCAGCCATCGCCGAACTGGATATGCAGCACGCTGATAAATCCCGGAATCGCCGGCGAGCCGACCCCCCCGGTGGCAGCTGCGCCTGCAAGGATAAGGGTCATTGCCCCAATCAAAATCTTTACTTTGCGCAGCATTTGGCTCCGGCCATGAAAACCCTCGTCATGCGCATAACGCATCGGATTGAACAGGGGATTAATCCAGCACTATTGCAAAGCAGCAGAATCTGGCAAGAGCGTGTTTACGATGAACGATACAAATATCCTGTCGCCGCTGAAAAGCCTGCTCGGTCCGTCGGGCTATCGCGATGATCCCGATGAGCTTGCGCCGTGGTTGACCGACTGGCGTGGCCGCTACACCGGCAAAGCAGCAGCGTTGCTGTCCCCTGCCAACACCGCCGAAGTCGCCGAGATCGTCAAATATGCTTGTCGCCACCGAATCGCTTTGGTCCCGCAAGGCGGCAATAGCGGCATGGTGGCCGGGGCAACGCCCGACCAAAGCGGTAATGCGTTGCTGCTTTCGATGCGCCGGATGAACACATTTATCTCGGTCGATGCCGCGTCCGGCGACGCGATCGCTGAGGCGGGCTTGATCCTGCAGTCCTTTCACGAGGCGGTTGCGCCTTTTGGCCGCCGCTTTCCGCTGACACTCGGCGGCAAAGGATCGGCCACCATAGGCGGCCTAATCTCCACCAATGCAGGCGGCACGCAAGTCCTTCGCCACGGCACGATGCGCAGTCTTGTTTTGGGCATCGAAGCGGTGCTGCCCGATGGCTCGATCTTTGACGGCATGGCCCCGCTGAAAAAGGACAATCGCGGCTATGACCTGAAACAGCTGTTGATCGGCGGCGAGGGCACGTTGGGCATCGTAACAAAGGCGGTGCTGCGCACCGTTCCGGCGTTGATTGATCGCTGTGTCGTTTGGGCCGGTGTTAAATCCCCAGCTGATGCTTATGCGTTACTGCAACATTTGCAGCGGCGGGCTGGCACTGCGCTGGAGGGCTTTGAAATACTGCCGAATTCCGCGCTGAATGCTGTGCTGCAGCATATACCGGGAACGCGTGCGCCGTTGGGCGGCTCCCATAACTGGCACGTGTTGATCGAACTGGTGCAAGACGAAGCGGAACAGGCTTCGCCAGCTGATCTTGCTCAAAATCTGATGGCAGGCGCGATAGAATTAGGGCTAGCCGATGACGCAACCTTGTCGGCCAATGAAGCACAGGCCGAGGCATTCTGGAAAATCCGCGACAGCATTTCAGAGGCAGAACGTGCCGAGGGACCGGCGCTGCAACACGATATCAGCGTGCCCGTCGCCGATATGGCGCGCTTTATCGAGGCGGAAAGCCCCGTTATCGAAACGCGCTTCCTCGGAACGCGGATTGTTGCCTTTGGGCATTTGGGCGACGGCAACATCCATTATCACGTAAAAGCGCCAAAGGGCATGTCGGCAACTCAATATTATGGCGAATATGGCCAGCCAATCACCGCTTATGTCTATGATCGTGTTCAGGCCTATCGCGGGTCGCTATCGGCGGAACATGGCATTGGCATGGCGAAGCTGGACGAATTTGCACGGCTTGCCGATCCCGCAAGGTTGATGGCGGTGCGCGCGATCAAATCTGCGCTTGACCCACTGAACATCATGAACCCCGGCAAGCTTGTACCTCTTGCCTAGCGCGGCTTAGCTGCTTAAAGCCGCCGCCAGTATCAATGATTCCACAACAACCGGAGAGTATTCATGGCCACAGCGCCCGCAGCCGCAGGATTGCCGATTTTCTATAAAGATCTGGTTCCACTGAACAGCAATGAACATGCAAAGTTCAAAACGCGTCCCATCGACAATGCTAAGTTTATGGATGGGCAGCATGCCGTTCCTTTGACGGTCGAAGAGTTCGTGATGGCTTCGCGCCATTTTCCGATCATCTTCTCGGCGGGTGACAACCCCGTGCCATTGGCGCTGATGGGGATGAACGAAGGCGTCAATGTTTTCATGGACGACAAAGGCCAGTTTACGACGCCTGTGTATCTGCCTGCCTATATCCGCCGCTATCCGTTCATGCTGGCGCGTCTTCGGCCCGATGGTGACGAGCTATCGTTGTGCTTTGACCCAACTTCGGACGCAGTGGGCGAATTCAAAAAAGAAGGCGAAGCCCTGTTCGACGGTGAAACACCGACCGAAAACACCAAAAACATCCTGAAATTCTGTGAAGATTTCGAACAAGCCGGTGCACGCACGCATCAGTTTGTCGAAGAGTTGAAAAAATCCGGCTTGTTGATGGAAGGCGAAGTTTCGATTCAGCAAGAAGGCACCGAACAACCCTTCGTCTATCGCGGCTTCCAAATGGTCGATGAAGACAAGCTGCGCGAACTGCGCGGCGACGAACTGCGCAAAATGAACCAAAATGGCATGTTGCCACTGATCCACGCGCACCTCTTTTCGCTGCAACTGATGCGCGAATTGTTTGCATCACAAGTCGCACAAGGTAAGGTGCCGCAAGCGGTAGAACTGCCAACGGCTTGAGCATAATGTGTTCTCCTCCGTCTGGCGTTGCCGGCGGAGGAGAACACATGGTTTCAAAATATAGCAAAGTCGCCATCGCGCTGCACTGGATTCTCGCAGCGCTGATTGTCAGCAATTTCGTACTCGCCAGCATGGCAGAGGATGTCGCCCGCGAACTGCGCGGTGCCTATATGAACCCGCATAAAGCGATTGGTATATCGATCCTGCTGTTTAGCGTGTTCCGCCTGTATTGGCGCATGGGACATAAGCCACCGCCGTTGCCCGACGCGATTACCGGCTGGCAGGCCAAGGCTGGCAAGTTCGTCCATGCGATTTTCTATTTCCTGATCATCGCTGTGCCCTTGTCGGGCTGGATTCTGGCATCCGCGCACCCACAAGCGCCGCCGGTCAGCTTTTTTGGGCTGTTTGATTTTTCTTTGCCGATCGGAAAAAGTGAATCGCTGGCTGGGTTCGGATATGAAGCCCATGAAATTTTGACTAAGCCGCTCGCGATTCTCATCATTTTGCACGTCTTGGCGGCGCTCAAGCATCAGTTTGCGGACCGATTGCCGTTTATCCAGCGCATGTTTCCTTGACATATTCGGCCACGGGCTGTCGTCGATATGGCTGAATTTGGCGGGTGCGCAGCATAAACCCTGCGCATTTTCCCTTAATATCCGCTCATCTCGTCGCGCTGCGACATTTCGTTACGCTTCCGCTATTGATTTCGAGCGTCGGTGCGCCCATTTCATCGTTAGGACGGAAATCTCCCCTCCCTTTTCCGTCCTACGGCGCTGCTAGTCAGCGCCACCTCCCTGAACCTTGGCCACCCCGGAGCAATCCGGGGTGGTTTTTTATTGGCGACGCATAGTCTCGCTATTCCGCAGCCTCGGCAAATGAATGTGCCAAGCCTTGGTCGATCAAGTCGGACACGACGCTTTGAACAAACTGCGCCGCAGTCTTCAGGCCATCGCTGGGCTCTCGCAGCTCCGCGTCAAGATATAGGCTGCGGTCGATCTCCAATTGCACAGCGTGAATGCCGCGCGCTGGATCACCGTGGCGGTGCAGGACGTAATCTCCGGAATAAGGAGCGTTAAGTGCTGCCACCAATCCCGCCTGTTTGGCACGACCCAGCATCAGTTCCGCATAGACTGTCGCTGCGCTGCGTCCAAAACGATCACCCACGACGATGCGCGGCGTAGGCTGTGTCGCCCCAACAATCGGCAAAGGTGGCATGCTGTGCACATCGAGCAATATCGCGACACCAAATTTGGCGCGCATTGCCGAAAGAACGGTGGCAATTGACTCGTGATAAGGTCGGTGAACACCGGCTATCCGCTGCTTACCGTCCTCCCACAGCATCGGATGCCTCCACAACTCGCCGCACGCCTGCAACCGCCTTGGAAACAAGCCAAGCCCGCCGCGTGCTTTGCCGCTTGGAACGGCGTGTTCCCGGCCGGTGATCCCGGTAAACATGCCACTGTCGATATCGTCTTCCGCACGGTTAAGATCGATCCAGGCGCGCGCGCGATGAGCGATAATGGCAGAACAGCCCGCAGCAATCGCTGGCTGGACCAAACGGTCGGCATAGCGATCCTCCAACCGGAGCAGTTCGGCGGGCGAAACGCGAAGATTTGCGAGCAATTCGGGCGGATAATCGCGACCGGCATGGGGCACAGACACAAGAACGGGTGTGCGAAGCGTATCTGTATGATAGAGCGTAAACGACGCTGCCGCTTCCATATTCAACGCACCTTTCTGACACCGCGTTACCGCAAAATTTACTTATGCAGTGCAATTTATTAAGCAAGCGCATCTAAGCGCGAACACACGGCTCTGCTGCAACCATAAAGTGAGTGATGATGACCCGAATTTTGTTAGCAGAAGACGAACAAGCGATGCGTGAGTATCTGACGCGGGCGCTTGAAAAATCGGGCTATGATGTCGTCGCGGTTGATCGCGGGACAGAGGCTGCACCTTTGCTGGAATCGGATAATTTCGACCTGTTGCTGACCGATATCGTAATGCCGGAAATGGACGGGATCGAACTGGCCCGGCATTGCGCAAAAGTATCGCCCAAAACCGAAGTGATGTTCATCACCGGATTTTCGGGCGTAGCATTGCGCGCTGGTGAATCTATGCCGCAGGCAAAGATATTGTCAAAGCCGTTCCATCTGAAAGACTTGGTGCTGGAGGTGGAGCGGTTGTTCAACAAAGAGGCCGCTACCGGCGCGATTTAATTACAGCCACAATTCGGACTTGAACGAAATCAATTGCGCCGCTAGAGCGCGCGCAGAATGGGCGTATAGCTCAGCGGTAGAGCACTGCATTGACATTGCAGGGGTCGCAAGTTCAAACCTTGCTACGCCCACCATTCCATCCGGTATTATACCAATAGCCTCGGCGAGCCGCTTGGCGGCACGCCATACCAGCGTGTATGTGCGCGCGTGAACGCACTCAGTTCTGAATAGCCAAGCAGCTCTGCAATCTCGCTCATCGAACGCAGACCCTCAAAGCGATACAGGTCGCACAGGTCGCGCCGCACCTGATCCAATAAAGCGCGGAACGGCGCGCCTTCTTCTACCAGCCTACGCCGTAACGTCCGCTCGGTCAGTCCGAAGGACGCGGCCAACCGGTCCAATTTAAGCGGCGATTTATTGAGCTCGCCAGCAAGGTAAAGATAGCTGAGCCCCGAATGTTTACGCCCATTAGCGAGCCATGCCACAGGCGCCGCGTATGTTGCTTGTAACATCCGCTGCAAATCGGGATTTGCGCTGGGCAGTAGCAGCTTTAACTGGTCGCGATCAAATTCCACACGGGTTCGCACCGCACCAAAAGCAACCGGACACCCCAATAGTTCACTATATACCGCTGCTGGAAAGCGCGGCTGATGCTGAAATCGAATAGCTTTCGGTGTCAAACGTGCTGGCAAGCAGCTTCGGTAGAAATGGGCGTAGCTTGCAACCGAGAATTCTATGCACGCCGCCAGATGGCCATGGTCATCATCTGGCAATTCCCACAACAGCTGCACCTGATTTGTTTCAAAATCTAGGCGTGTCTTCCAAACATTCTGACGAAAGCCTTGAATATCGACTGTCGTTTGAAGCATTTCGCCAATGGTGGGAGACAGCATCGCAACATAGCCCAAATCGGAGAAGCAACCGGGCCTTGCAGCGCGTGCCAAGCGCATACCAATCGCTGGGTCCGCGAATTCACGCTCAATTGCGGCAAAGAAATTGATGAGCACCGCCCTTGATACACGGCCGATGGGATTACGCAGCGGTGCGTCGGTCAGATGCAATGCCGATAGCAGCCGCGGACGGCTGGCCCCCATGTTTACAGCACCACGCACCAGCCGGTCGACGAAATTGGCGCTGACAGTGTCAGGTCGCAATGCCCCGATACGCGGCGTTAGCTCTTCTGCCCAATGCGAAATCTGTCTGGCTCCCCGCCCGCTTTATTGCAGCTAAGCAACCATGCCAGAGGCAAAGACGCAAGCGGCAATTACTTGCCTGTGCTTTACGTTTACGTTAAGTGCAACATCATGAACTTGACCGATCTTCTGTCGCAGCTCCAACCCGGCGCGCAATCCCACCGCATCACTATTCCCGCCACATGGCATCAAGGGCGTACCTGCTATGGCGGGCTAAGCGCGGTTTTGGCCTATCACGCCGCAGCGCTTGCAGCGGATGATTTGCCGCCGTTGCTGTCGGGGCAGATTGCGTTTTCCGGGCCCTTGGCTGGCGACGTGGAAATCAACACTCGTATCTTGCGTCGCGGGCGGAATAGCGCATTTATCAAAAGCGAAATTTCGGTCGGTGACGAAGTCGGGCTAAGCTGCACCTTTGTTTTCATGGCTCGCCGCGAAAGCCATATTGATTTTGAGGCGGTCCCTTGCCCCGAATTTCCTCCGATCCCCGACGACGCCAATACCCGCAGCGGCCCGCCAGAGTTTTTTACGCATAACATGGATTATCCAGAAAAACGGCTGGTGCTGGGCCAAGGCAAACCGCGGCTTTCCAATTGGCATCGGTTAAAAGCCTATGAAACGGTTGACCCGATCGCGAACCTGATCTGCATGGGCGACGCACTGCCACCATCGGCGATGGGCTTAATGCAAAAAGAGGGAATGATCAGTTCGATCAACTGGCAGTTCAACCTGCTGACCGCCGCGCCCGAAACCGACAAAGGCTGGTGGTTCCTTGATAGTGAAACGCACCACGTCGCGCATGGCGCAAGCAGCCAGTATATGACTGTGTGGAACAGTCGCGGCGAACCGATGATGACCGGGATGCAGTCAGTCGCCTTGTTTGTTTAGGCCGCTTCAGGTTATCTTTCGTGCAAAGCGCACCGCGACCATGGCGAGCCCTGCGACAATGAAAAAGTCGACAAAGGTTTTGTAAAACAACCAGACATCGGTGCTGGCCAGCTTTGCCACCGCATAATTCAGCCCGGCCATTGTCAACCCGACAAGGCCCATGCTCGCCGCAAAACGCCCCGTATCGATATCCGAATAGGGCATATACCGCGCCAGCCCGCGACCGATATACGGCCCGCCGCGCAGGCCATCGATGATGAAAAAGCTAGCGGCGATGATGCCGGTAATCGTGCCGCGCAGCTTCACCCATTCCTCATCCGCCAGATACCAAGCGAGCCCTGCCGAGATACACAGCATAACGATGCCAAACAAAGCAAGGCCGCCGGTAACATCAATCTTCGTGACATACTGAAATGCCACTAAGGCAAAGCCGATAACGATCCCGACCATCGCCGCAGTTTGCAGATCGGTCATTTTGGCGATTACATAGAACAGCAGGCCGGTGATCACATCAATGGCAAAGGGCAGCCGATTGTTTTTGGCAAAAATGCCCGAGGCAAATGGATCAGCCTGATCACCACGACCGGTTGTGATCGCATCTTTCGTATTCGTATAGGCCATAATATCCGCGCGAAATTTTTCGGGATAGGCAGGTGTCACGCCAGGGTGACTTTCATGGACAACCGCGCCATCGATGCGAACGACGATCCCCGTCGTCCAATTGCCAATATAGCCCAGTTCCACATCCAACACACGGCCATCGGGCAAAGTCGTGGCGAGTCGGTGATTACGAACCGCGTCCGGGCCAACAAGCGGCGTGTGGTCGCTTGCTTGAACAACATCGAGCATCGAAAGGCTGGAGTGGAGGCCGTCCGTCTCCGCCCAGCAACGCACAGAAAATTCCAAGCCATCAACGGCAAAACGCCGCGTCCGGTAACGCCACCACGTAAACGCCATCAGCCCAAAGCCGCCTGTTTTTTGCTTGGAGCCAGCTCAGAACACATAACAACTAAGTAGCTCATTTTGAAAGTGGTTGTTGCGGCGGCGATGCAGTTGTTGCCGCGCCGAGGAACAGCACCCCATCATATGCCGCGTTACGCTTTGCCTCGATAACGACACCCCGTTTACTGGTTTGCGTCGGCCTCTGACTTGTGATGACGCCGCATTTCTTTGGTCCTGTGCAGGCCCAGGCGCTACCGCCATCATCGACGATATTCAGAGTGAGCGTAGACTTTTTCGGCAGATAGCCAGCCATTGCGACATATGGTTTCGGGCCAAAAGCTACCTTCGTTCGCATAGCGTGGACATTGCCGACAAAAACAAGAACGCGGGAATGCTTTTGTGTTTGAGCCTTAATCAACTCGGCCATGGCCCGTTCGTACTTAGCATTTGAAAGCCATTTTGCCGGTTGAAATGCAACAACAGACTGAATTTTGCCTGCCGCTTGGAATGCCCGCAATCTATCGAAAAGAGCGAACATCGCTTCACTCGATCGTCCATCTTTGAAATCGTTCTTCCAGATTTGGGCTTTTAAGAAGTCTTGCTTTGCTCCAAAATCGCCGCTTGAAGCGAGATACGCATTGATCAACTGCTGGTCGGTTTCAGGCATTTCCAAAGCAACGGTGATCGGACGCTCTTTTGACGCAAGGCAAACAGCGTCTCCGAATATCTGCGGCATTTCATTCGTTCCGTGAAACTCTCCGAGCACGATGAACTGGTTTTTCTTATTATCCAAAATTTGGTCGAAGCCCGCGATTGTCGGGCAATCTGCTTGGGTTGGCGCGGAAGCTGCCAAAAGCAGCGACATGATAACTCCTGAGACGCTCATTTTATGCCTTTCGGTAGTTTAGCATCAGCCCAAAGCCGCCTGCTTTT
Source organism: Sphingorhabdus sp. (assembly GCA_040079555.1). Lineage (GTDB taxonomy): Bacteria > Pseudomonadota > Alphaproteobacteria > Sphingomonadales > Sphingomonadaceae > Sphingorhabdus_B. The sequence goes on from JBEBKE010000003.1 coordinate 14,529, forward strand.
CGTCAGCCAATTTATCCAGCTCGGCACGGGTTTTCTTTTCGCTCGCGGATTTCAACTGGCCGCAAGCTGCCATAATGTCGCGACCGCGCGGCGTGCGCACAGGGGCGCTGATGCCTTCTGAAAAAATCAGCGTGCTGAATGCGCGAATGCGTTCAGGGGTTGAACATTCATAGTCTGCGCCGGGCCATGGGTTGAACGGGATCAAATTGACTTTGGCCGGCAGACGGTAATGCTTGATAAGGCGCACGAGTTCGCGCGCATCATCGTCGCTGTCGTTCTTTCCCTTTAGCATCACATATTCGAATGTGATCCGCCGCGCGTTGGTCGCTTGCGGATAATCGGCGCAGGCTTGCAGCAATTCTTCGATGCCATATTTGCGGTTAAGCGGGACGATTTCGTCGCGAATTTCCTTCGTTACCGCGTGCAACGAGACCGCAAGGTTCACTCCAATCTCTTCGGCTGCGCGCGCCATCATCGGCACCACGCCGCTGGTCGATAGCGTAATCCGGCGTTTCGACAGCGCCAGTCCATCGCCGTGCATCACGACTTTCATCGCATCGCGAACATTGTAAAAATTATACAACGGCTCGCCCATGCCCATCAACACGATGTTGGTCAGCATCCGGCCATCGGCGGTGTAGTGGCCGCTTTCGTCGTCGTCTTCGTCCGCATCGGCGGCGGCCATATTGCCTCTTGGCCATTCGCCGAGAGCATCGCGCGCCAGCATGACTTGGCCGACGATCTCTCCGGGGGTTAGGTTGCGCACTAGCCGCATTGTACCCGTGTGGCAGAACCGGCAATTGAGTGTGCAGCCGACTTGCGATGATATGCACAACGTCCCGCGATCGGCATCAGGGATAAAGACCATTTCATAATCCTGCGCATCGTCGGTGCGCAGCAACCATTTGCGCGTGCCGTCGCTGCTGACCTGCGCCTCGACCACTTCGGGCCGACCGATCACAAACCTCTGCGCCAGCCAAGGCCGCATTGGTTTTGCCATGTCGGTCATCAGCTCAAAATCGGTGATGCCGCGGTGGTAGATCCAGTGAAACACTTGCTTCGACCGCAGCTTTGCCGCTTTTTCGTCGAGCTGGCTTTCCAGAAAGAGCTGGCGGATTTGCAAATGGCTAAGCCCGATCAGGTCGATACGCCCATCTGTACGAGGCGTGATAACGCGCGGGGTGACGACGGGGTCTATATGGCCGGGGATTTGCATTATTTTGAGCTGCTGGCTGTAGGCTTCGGAAGAAAGCAGTCTCTTATCGCATCAACATGTTCTATTAAGTCAGCTGCAGCGCGATGATCTCCCATTCGATCCAAAATTATATCGATCCCCTCGCGGCGAGCGAGCTTTGCTGCTGGCACAAAGTCTGCGTCCGCTGCAACGATGACAATTTGATCAACCTGCTTTTTGAAAGCTAAAGAGGCAACATCTAGACCGAGACGCATATCTACGCCTTTTTGCTTTGTATCGATTTCGAAATCACTATCTTTGGCGGTGAAATCGTTCGGGGCAGCGATCAATCTGGCTGTTGCATGTTCAGTCAAACGCCACTTGGAGGTCTCATTTAGTCGGCCTAGCCGCAAAGCAACTTTTCGCAATTTTTGAACTTCTTTGTGCAAAGCGTTCCGAAAAACCGCATCCGGAGTTTTACCAAATACAATAGACTTTCCAGAAAGTGGTAGGTGCATCCGTTTCGATAGCGGAGGACAATCGTAAAAAAATATTCTGTAAAACTGACGCGATTCTTCCATTAAGTGATGCTGAGTCAGCAAATCGTTGACGTGCGCCGGTCCGATGCGCTGTACAAGATGCCAATTTGCCAAAAGCTGGAGGCCGTGTGCAACGCTAGACGGGTTTGTCCGATCATGATCAGGGAAGCTATGCTTGAATCTGCGCAGAAAAAATGCGCCGTCGACTAAAATCGCCGTTGCCATAATCATGCCTAAAAAATTGTCCCCGGGAGCGGCCTTGAGCTGATACCTGCTCTTTCGAGCGCCTCAAGACGGCAAGCCGGGGACTGGATAGGAACTTATTAGCAAAATTGCTAAAATAGTCAAGCTTTATGCCCTATTTCCCCGCACAGCCCAACGCGGCTGCATCAATGGCGCTGGCGGCCCCGCGCAGGGCATAGGCGTCGGTAATGCCGCTGCTTTGCACGCTCATCGATTGCGAGGTTCGCATGGCAGCGATGATCGCCAAGTCCATCGCGCGATCCTTGGCGCGCCCTGCATTGCCATCAGCGGCAAGTTGGAAACGCCTGCCGCCTACCGACAACGTGATACCTGCGTCACTATTGCGCGCGCGAGAAAGCCGGACGTAGATTTGGTGGCTTAATCCGCGCTTTGGCCAGAAGCCTACCGAGACATAGCCACTGGTGCCGCTGCTTTCATCGGGCGCACCTATCGCATAGCAACGGGGAACCTCTGCATCTTTAAACGCCGCCCAGCTTTGATACGCGCCCAGCCGCTCTTTGGCGAGCAACGGCGCGGCGGCGAGCAAGGGCAAAAGAAGCAGCGCCCGCTTCAAGCCTTTTCCCCTGCACCTTCGCCAAGCGTGACGATCTGTTCCGCGCCATCGCAAATCATCACCATGCTTCCCTGCGGAATGCTGTCAGCGATGGGCGCGTCAAAGGTTGGCAGCACTGGCAGGCCCAGCAGCAACCCGCGCAAAACGCGGGCTGACATGCCGTGCATCAGGACAATCGCATCGCCGGGTTCGGCCATCGCGTCATCTATCCAGCTGGATAGGCGCACCGCGATATCATCATACCATTCGCCGTTTGGCGGCTTTACCGCGAACAGCCGGTATTCCAGATCAACGATAGGCCCGCTTTCCGCTGCAATTTCGTCATACGTCCGTTCGGACCAATCGCCGACGTCGATTTCTTGCAAGCGATCATCGGCCTTTGTCTGATGCCAATCCGCGCCAATATGTTCCGCAACAATCGCCAAAGTTTGTAACGCCCGCCCGGCGGTCGACGACCATAAAATAGGAGCGGGCTTTCCGACAAACCATGGCGCAAGGGCGCGGCCCATGGCGTCAGCTTGCAAGAAACCGGCGCGGGTCAGCGGTGTATGCAACGCTTGCTGCCCCTGCATCCGCGCAACTGCGTTATACACGGTCTCGCCATGCCGGGCTATAAACAGCCGTTTTCCGTTAGTCGTCACGCCAAAATCCCTCGCAAATTTCGCGCCTTCTTCCACAGATTAATCCGCTGTGCAAAGCCAATCGGCTTGCCCTAAAGACGATAGTTGTTAAGTAAGATTCGCCGAATTGCAGCCAATTCTGGTGAGAGTATACAGATGGGCCGATGCGGCCATTAGGGGATAGGACCAAGATGAAAGCGACTATCGAGCGCGCGACTTTGCTGAAAAGCCTGGGCCATGTGCAATCCGTGGTGGAGCGGCGCAATACCATCCCCATATTGTCCAACGTCTTGATTGAGGCCAGCGAAAGCGGCGCGATCAAATTGACCGCAACTGACCTTGACCTGCAGATTGTGGAAACCTTGGCGGGCGATGTTGAAATCGCGGGCAGCACAACGGTGTCGGCGCACACCCTTTTTGAAATCGCTCGCAAAATGGCCGATGGCAGCCAAGTGCAGCTTCATGCTGCTGATGGCCGGATGGCGATCAACGCGGGGCGCGCCCGTTTTTCGTTGGGAACACTGCCCCGCGATGATTTCCCCATGATTGCTGAGGGCGAACTGCCAACCAGCTTTGAATTGCCCGCATCGTCGCTGATTCAGATTATCGACAAAACGCGCTTTGCGATTTCGACAGAGGAAACGCGTTATTATCTCAACGGCATTTTCCTGCATGTAACCGACGACAACGAACCTTCGTTAAAAGCCGCTGCGACCGATGGGCACCGTTTGGCACGCGTAACTTTGCCGCGCCCAACGGGTGCAGAGGGAATGCCTGACGTCATCGTGCCGCGCAAATGCGTTGCCGAGGTGCGCAAGCTGCTCGACGAAAGCGGTGACAACAACATCCAGATTGATCTGTCGGCATCAAAAATCCGCTTCACCTTTGACAATGCCATTCTGACATCAAAGCTGATCGACGGCACATTCCCCGATTACAGCCGCGTCATTCCAACCGGCAATGACAAACTGTTGAAAATCGATCCCAAAAGCTTTGCCGAGGGTGTTGATCGCGTGGCGACGATTGCCACCGAAAAAACCCGCGCCGTCAAAATGGCGTTGGATAAGGACAAGATCACCTTGTCCGTCACAAGCCCCGAAAACGGCACAGCGGCTGAGGAAGTCCCCGGCAGCTATAATGACGACAGCTTTGAAATCGGATTCAATGCCCGTTATCTGCTCGACATCTTGAACGAGATTAAGAGCGACACCGTCGAGCTCCATCTGGCCGATGCCAGCGCCCCGACTTTGATCCGCGAAAACGACAAATCGCCTGCGCTCTATGTGTTGATGCCGATGCGGGTTTGATCGATTTTTTCAAACATTGATCCTACAAAAAGGGCGGCTCACAGGCCGCCCTTTTCGTTTATGATGTTTCCGGCGATCAGAATCTCTGACGCGCGGTGATGCCGATGGTGCGCGGTGTGCCGATGTTGAAACCAAGCCGGGCACGGCCGCCGCGTTCGCGATCAAACGCCAACAAAGCGTTTTCATCAAACAGGTTGTTGGCATAGACGACGAGCGAAAGGCCGCTGTCGAAATCAACACCCGCGCTTAGGTTCACGAGCTGATAGCTTGGCAGCGTCAGATTTACCGTCGTTGCGGATGCAGCTGGAGCGCCACCGAATGGCAGGCCATGTGTGAAACTACGCACACTGATTTCCTGATCGCTTGGTTGGGTAAAGCGGTTCGAAACATGCTGGAATGTGGTCGCAACATAGCCTTCGCCGCCACCGACCGGGAAGTTATACGCGACATTACCCGACAGCTGGAACTTTGGCACCGATGGCAAACGGTTGCCATCGCGGATTCCGCCGATGACTGCGCCAGCACCAGACGTTACGGTCGAATCAAACTTTGAATCGAGCAAGCTGCCCGACACGCCGAATTCCCAATTGTCATCAGGCTTTGCATTGAATTCAAATTCAACCCCAGCCGAATGCGCCTTTGGTACGTTGAAAACGATACGTGACGAGCAGGTACCGGCATCCAGGGTAACCTGCAGGTTTTTGATGTCGGTATAGAATGCGCCAGCGTTAAAGCGGATGCCGCCCGATTGCGCCTTCATACCAATTTCATAGTTCCACAGCGTTTCATCGCCATAATCCTGGAACCCACCAAAGATTGCGGCGTCACCGGCAGAGCACAATGGGATGTTCAGCGGATCATTGACGCCGCCAAGGCGGAAGCCCTTTGATGCCTGCGCGTTCAGCTTCACATCGTCGCCAATGTCATAGCTGAGCAACAGGCGCGGGGTGAAGCCATCTGACTTTGTGCGGTCGGTGCGGTTGTCGCCATTAGCAAACAGGCCGCCAGAGACGAAATCGCGGACTTCCTTAAAGTCATAATAGCGACCACCGAGGGTGGCCGTAAGACGGTCGGTCAGATCGTAGCTTGCCTCACCGAAAATCGCGAACTGCTTAATATCATATGGCAGATCGGCGTTATACGGCGAGTTCAGGTCAGTGAAGCCATTAGCGACCGCAGCGGACGTACCCGCACCGAGCGTTGCGTCAGTGACCGCCTGATATCCCGGAGTTGGGAGCCGCTGGCGATATTGACGATCGATATCGGTATAAAATGCGCCGACAACCCATTGCAGCGGGCCGTCGCTGTTCGACGACAAGCGCAATTCCTGCGACAGTGTTTTAAGATCGGTAGTGTCACGCAAGTTCGATGGCAACAACACACCCGCCGCAGGGAAGCCCAGATCGACCGAGACTGAACCGGTCAACGCGCTGGCATCGCGGCTGACGAGGATGTCGCGGTTCATGTACGATGTCACCGAGGTGAGATCGACACCGCCAAGACCGACTTTGATCACAGCATCGGCAAGCAAGCTTTCATCGACGAATTTTTCGCGCAGCTGCAAAAACTGCTGCCGATCATCAAATGTCACTGCCGGGCGTGTCGTCGTAAACGGGTTGGCATAAAGGTTATACACTTCCTGACGGTTAAAGCCGTTGGTCGTGATTTTTTGATACACAACACGCGGTGTGATGCTGAGGTTTTCGGACGGCGCAAAGGTCAAGGCAATGCGGCCGCCATAGCGTTCGCCGCTGTTGACATCTTCTGACACGCCGCCGCCTTCGCGCAGTGCATCGATAAAGCCGCCATAGCGGGTGACATAGCCAACAGCGCGAACGGCAACGGTCTCACCCAAAGGCAGGTTAACCGCACCTTTCAAATGGCCACCAAAATCATCGCCATCGACCAGATTGACGTTACCTTCGACCAAGCCTTCGGTAACGCCGGTTTTGGGCTGGTTGGTAATATAACGAACGGTGCCGCCGATGGAGCCAGAGCCGAACAACGTCCCTTGCGGACCGCGCAATGTTTCGACGCGGTTTAGGTCGAACAGGTCAAGGTCAGGTGTAAACAGCGACAGCGAGACGACCGATTCGTCGAGATACACACCAACTTGTTCTTTTACGCCTGGCTGGTCGCGAACGATTTGCCCTGCGGATACCCCGCGGATGGCAACCTGACTTTGGCCGGGCCCAAGGTTTTGGACAGCAAGGCCCGCGACGTTGCGCGACAGGTCTTCAAGCGTCACAGCGCCTGAACGCTGAATATCTGCTGCGGTTTGCGCGTTGATCGAAAACGGAATGTCTTGAAGATTGGCATCGCGTTTAGTCGCGGTGACGATAATCACGTTTTCGTCATCAACATCGTCTGCTTCTTGCGCGAAAGCCGCTTGGCCTTGGGCAAGCATTGCGAACAAAGAAACACTAAGCGCCAGACGTGCGTTGCGCATAGCTTTGTGGCGTGAATGGGGGCTAGTCATGGTATTCTCCCGTCAAAATCGCCGCTCATTGTTGGAGCGCGTGCGTCGGTTAATACGCCTTTGCCTTCCAAATGGTTACCCCTTGCAAGCGATTGCTTTACAAAAAGATATGGATGTCACATTTTTGCAACAAAGAACCGCCCGGTCCTTTTTCAAGGCCGGGCGGAAAGTTGGACGTTCGCGGGAGGAACGTGGTGAGGCGGCGGGGCTGATACAAAAAGGAGAGGGTGTGTTTGACCTCGCCGCCAAGCTGTTGGTGGGGAACGTCGCCTTATCCGGCCGCGTCCCCCAGAAACTTTAATAGTTATACGCGCGCTCTCCATGTTCGGAGAGATCAAGCCCTTCACGCTCTGATTCTTCGCTTGGGCGAAGGCCGATGGTGAATTTCAGTGCGTAGAACAAGGCGGCTGAGACAACGCCGGTCCATAGGACGGTGGTGCCCACGGCCCACAGCTGCGACACGAATTGATCGGCCATAACATATTTACCGGGAACAGCCGGGAATACGGTGTAATCAACCCAGCCTTGGCCACCGAGCGCAGGGTCAGCGACAATCGCTGTCCCAAGTGCGCCGACAATACCGCCCACACCGTGGACGCCGAACACATCAAGTGTATCGTCGTACTTCAGCTTGTTCTTGATGATCGCCACAAACACATAACACACACCCGAGGCGACAAAGCCAAGCACGATGGAGGTCATCGGTGCGGCAAAGCCACTGGCTGGAGTAATGGCGACGAGCCCTGCAACAGCCCCCGTAACAGCGCCCAGCAGCGACGGCTTTCCATGGTGGAGCTGTTCAATGATGCACCATGCAACAGCGGCAGCAGCAGTGGCGACGAAGGTATTGATAAAGGCGAGCGCGGCAAGGCCGTTTGCTTCCAGATTGGAGCCAGCGTTAAAGCCGAACCAGCCCACCCACAGAAGCGATGCACCGATCATCGTCATGGTCAGGCTGTGCGGCGGTGTAGCTTCTTTGCCGAAACCAACACGCTTACCGATGATAAGGCAGCCGACAAGGCCTGCAATACCGGCGTTGATATGAACAACTGTGCCACCTGCGAAATCAAGTGCCGCTTTGCCCCACAAAAATCCGACGTCTGTTGGCGCATCGACAAGGAAGTCGGGGCCAGCCCAATACCACACCATATGCGCAATTGGGAAATAGGCCAGCGTCAGCCACGCGACCGTAAACAGGATCAGCGGCGTGAATTTGATGCGCTCTGCAAATGCCCCGACGATCAACGCGGGCGTAATGCACGCAAACGTCATCTGGAACACAACAAAGGCGTATTCCGGAATATAGACGTTGTTGCTGAACGTTGCCGCGTACGACGTCGTGCTGACTCCCGCCAGAAACGCTTTTGAGAAGCCACCGATGAACGGGCCGCCGCTGGTGAATGCAAGGCTATAGCCGTATGTGACCCAGACGAGTGCTGCGACCGATACGATCATGAAGACCTGCATCAGCAAGCTGAGCATGTTCTTTGTGCGAACAAGGCCGCCATAGAACAAGGCAAGCGCTGGAACGGACATCAGCAACACCAACGCGGAGCTAATGAGCATCCAAGTTGTGTCACCCTTATCAACCATGCCTGCCATTTGTTCGACAGTTGGCGCCTTGATGGGGCCATCGGCTGCGGGCGCAGCGGCAGCAACTGTTGCCGCCGCCTCCTGTGCAAAAGCGGGGAGCGCTGCAAACAGGCTTGCCCCTGCGGCCCCCATCCATTTCAAAGTTTTGGTCATTGTTATTTCTTCCCTATTAATCGTCAGAATATTTTTGATTTCAGAGTGCCGATGCGTCGGTCTCTCCGGTTCGGATGCGCGTTGCGCCAACAAGATCGAGTTCGAAAATCTTGCCATCGCCGATCGAGCCGGTTTCAGCCGCAGCCTGGATCGCCTCGACAATCGATGCGGCGGCTTCGCTGCTGCAGGCGACTTCGATTTTGATTTTGGGGATCATGTTGGTGGTGTATTCGGCACCGCGATAGACTTCGGTCTGGCCCTTTTGGCGGCCAAAGCCTTTTACCTCTGTCACGGTCATGCCGGACACGCCTAGACCCGCGAGTGCTTCACGCACCTCGTCCAGCTTGTGCGGTTTGATAATGGCAATGATGTATTTCATGCGAACGCCCCCAGATGTTTTCTATCCGGTTCATCGTTGCAAAGCCCGTGCCAGTGGCGGAATTTGGTTGTTTTGCACATCGATCGATGCTGCATTGCACAATTATTCAGCACGGCTAGGGATTTTAATTGCCTATTTTTTAGGCAGTGGTTTCACGCGATTAAAATTTAGGCAATTCGCAAATCGGCCCATAGAGGCAGATGATCCGATGCCAGCTTTGCCAGCGCCGAATTGTGCACGTCAGCCGCGTTTACGGTGATGTCGTGACTGACAATGATCCGGTCAAGCCGCGCGACGGGTTTGCGGCTATGAAAACTCGGCGGTGTTTTGACCAGCCGGTGATGGTGAAAGGCAAATTCCGACAACGCGCCCCTATCCGACCATTGGTTGAAATCGCCCATAATCACTGTGGGCAAATGGTGCGCGGCACCGTCCAGATGCTTCAGGATCGCCCGAATCTGCCGTCGCCGCCACAGCCCCGATAGGTCAAGATGCACGCCGAGGATACGCAACGCCGTGCCATCAACTCGAAGCTCTGCGACTACGGCACCGCGCGGCTCCAATGTCGGAATAATTAGCGGTTGCGCACTTCGGACTTCTATCCCCCGGCGAACAAGAATCGCATTGCCGTGCCAACCGATGCCATGGGCGCGCCCGCCAAAATCGACCGGCACATAATCGCTGTTTTCCAAAAACATATGGTGCGGTATCGCACTGGCACGCTGCCCAAAACGGCGATCCGCCTCTTGCAGCGTCACGACGTCGGCGTCGATTTCACGCAGCACCGCCAGCACCCTGTCGGGATCTCGCCGCCGGTCGGTGCCGATACATTTGCGGATATTATAGGTTGCAACTTTCAGCGACGCCATAGGGTGTTCCATAGTCGAAAGTTTCGAGCAGCGAATAGCGCTTTATTATGTTCGCATTTCGTTCTAACCCACATCGGGAAGGGACCGAATCATGGCAACGTTATTGGAAACCAACTGCGACGGCGCTGTAGCGGTCGCACGCGGTGTCAGCAGGCTGTTCTTGCGGCACGAAATCATGGTGCAGTCAGAGGTATCCTTGCGCAACAATCGCCGCGCCGATTTGATGGGCGTCAACGCCAAAGGCGAAGTCATCATCGTAGAGATTAAATGTTTGCGCGCCGATTTGCTGGGTGATCAGAAATGGCCAGAATATCTCGATTATTGCGACCGGTTTTTCTGGGCCGTGCCATCGGGGTTCGATTATGCGCCGATTGAAAGCGAGGCCTTTTTGCCCGAGCGAACAGGCCTGATCGTCGCTGACGCCTATGATGCGCAGATCATCCGTTCCGCAAGCCTTGTTCCGCTTGCCGCCGCGCGCCGCAAAGTCGAGGTGCAGCGACTGGCACGGCTTGGGATGCGCCGGTTAATGGCGATTGCCGATCCCGATATACAGCTGGATGCAAGCTGGATAGGCTGAGCAACGCTAGCCTCCATAATCTCAACCAGCCATTCGTCATCCTGAACTTGTTTCAGGATAACACGCGACGGTCAGTTCGTTATCCTGAAACAAGTTCAGGATAACGAATTCTATTTGGCGGCACTCTTTGCTTTAGGATTATACCAAATCGGTGAGGTATAGGCCCGTTCTTGCGATTTCAGTTCAGCATCCGCGGGCAATTTCGCACCGTAACGCAGTGCATCAAACAGCACCCAGCGCGGAGTCGGAATTTCCAGCACGCGGACATAATAGAACGCGCGTTGCGCTGCGTTAAACTCTGGGTCGCGCCAAACACTGCGCAGTTCTGGCGCACCAATGCTGTTGGTGTAGCTCGCCTTAGCGATGTCGACGGTATCGCCCACCGGCGTCAGCTTTCCGCCCGTCAGGCTACGTTCGCCGGGTGATGACCAAACAACGTCAAAGATTTTTTCGCGCAAGGCTCCCGATGAATCCACCCAGCCTTTGACGATCTGCACCCGGTCAAGATTGGCGCCTTCGGGGTCTTTCAGTGCAGAGATCAGGAAGCTTGGCGGACTGGCTGGCCCTGCCTTCAAATCCGCCCCCATCGGCACACCGCGCGCATAGCCAGCCTTTACCCAGTCGCCCGCCCAATCCTTATCCGTGAAATCCCAACCGCCAAAGACGCGGACCTGCATTCTGGGACCAGTGGTCGCAAAAACTTCGCGCCGTGTCATGGCATCGAAAATGGCCGCGCGGGTGTTGGCTGTTGCCCAAACAGCGGCATAACCACCCGCCAGATAGTGCCAGCCTATGCGGCCCGGACGCGTCCCCAAATTCTGCGCCTGCCCCGCACGCAACGCGTTGGGTTCGCCGCCCGAATGCTTGCCAAAGAAATTGTTTTCGTCAGACGTCGCAAGGCCGGTGTGGCTATCTGTCGATCCGATAAGCCCGAATTTATAGGGATTTACGCCGGTCTTTGCTTCGATCGCCAGTCCTCGCTTCAACGCTTCGCGAACATATTCGCCGCCCAACATACTGGGCTTTTTGTCACGCTGCATCGTCAGATTGCCGAGTTCCCAACCCGCATCGCCAAAGCCTGCAAATTCATCATTGGGCGATAAAAACGGGTGCGCTTCGCTATCGCCTTTTATCTGCGTAATCTCGACCAATGGCTCACGCGCCGCGCGGCGCTTGGCATAATCTGCGGTGATCGGGCCACCGTTCGGCGCCACCATGTCAAACATCAAACCGTTGGAAACGTTGCTGTTGTGCGGAATCGCCAGCATCTTGCCGCCGGTTTTTTGTTCATAGGCGTCCATATAGTCCCACAATTTATCGACGGTGTCGGTACCCTCGGTTTGCGGGTCATAGGGCCGGACTTGATCGGCGCGCGGCTTTCCATCGCGGAACATGACGACGCGGTGCAAATTGTCGCCGTTTGGCATCAACGTATACTCAAAACCCATAAAAGCAGTGAATTTGCCGGGCTCATTATAGCGCTCAACAATCCCGGTATGGCTGTTCCAGATTTTCAGGTTGTTTTTGCGGGTTTGTTCGCGCGGTAAAATGTCGGTCAGCTTTCCTTCGCCAGCCATTGTGATTAGTTCTGCAGTCGTGCGCTGCATGCCTTCTGGACCTTCGTGCATCTGGTCATGCCAGCGCAACAAAGTCGGATCCTTAATCATCATACGCGGCGCATCATACAGCGCCTTAGTCGCACCAAGGCCGCCTGAATGGTCAGCAATCACAAGGAAATCGAGCGGACGGTCGAGCTTGGCTTTCAGACCCCAAGTTGAGGTGACTTCCTCACCACGAGCAAAGCGCAATGCTTCCTCTGGCCCCAGCTTTACACCAAAGCCGAAAGCATCGATGGAGTTCGAAGTATGCAGATGCGTGTCGCCCCATAGCAATTTGGTCGCAACGCCACTGGTTACCTCTTTGTCGCTGGCATCTTGCTGCGCAATTGCCGCGCTGTTCGCGCGGCTCGCGCTGAGTTTATTCCAGCCCCAATATAGGCCAGCGCCCACAGCAACGAATGCCACAGTGCCAAGTGCAATTTTCCGAAACGATGCCATTATTCTCTCCCCTGCGGCGAAAACTGCGCCCAACAAACGCGTTCGTCAATATCTTGATGCGTGGGGATTTGCTGACGTTACGTCACAGGCAGTTTCAAGCTATAGCCGATTTGCGTCGCTCTCCGATCTTGAAGGTCGATCAGCCCAATCGCCTGTTTTTCCCGGCCCAGCGACGACTCAATACGGTATGTTTGAAACAGGCGATCCCACACAGTTAGAGCAAAGCCATAATTGCTCTGCTGCTCCGGCACCAACACGCTGTGATGCACAAGGTGCATGTCCGGCGTGACAAGAAAGCGGCGTAGAAAGCGGTCCAGCCCGCGCGGCAGTTCCAGGTTGCCATGGTTGAACATAGCGTTGGCCGCGAGCCAGGCTTCAAAAGCAATAATGATCGGTGCGGACACGCCGAGTAACAGTACCCAGCCTGCTTTCCAAAACACCGAAAACATGATTTCGCCGGGATGAAACCGGATGGCTGTGGAGACATCCATGTCAGGGTCAGCGTGATGGACTTTGTGGAACCGCCACAAGACCGGGACTTTATGCGTCAACAGATGTTGTAGCCACATGGCGAAATCGAGCAGTAGAAACGACGCAAGGATTTCCGCCCATAAAGGCAAGGCCATCACGTTGAACGCGCCGATACCACGCGATCCAGCCCAAATAGCAACAGCGGGGACGGCGATGATCCAAGCGAGCAACCATGACGCTGCGCGACCGGTCACGGCCAACAATAAGCCCGTCCGCCAGCGCGCGACACGACCGAAGCGGAGCGTCCGCCTCGGTCGTGCAATTTCGAACAGGGCAACCAATGCAAAAATCAACGCTGGTAAAAGCGTGATTAGTAATGTGCTTTGGTCACCCACGGGTCAGGCCGCTTCAGTCTCCATTGATGGAAAGTCGGTATAGCCCTCTGCTCCCGGAGCATACCAAGTCTTGAAATCATCGGGCGTGATCGCGGCACCACGGCGCAACCGTTCGACAAGATCGGGATTGGCAATGAATGGTCGGCCAAAAGCAATCGCATCAGCCAAGCCACTATCGAGATCGGCGCTCGCCGTTTCGAACGTATATTCCTGATTAAGGACAAGCGGGCTGGTAAAAACGTTGCGGATTTCAGGCGACAGGCGCGGCACATCGCTGGTCCCAAAACCGCCAAAGGTTTTTAGTTCGCGCAATTCCAAGAAACCGATGCCGATTTTTTGCAACGCGGCCGCCGCTGCTGTAAACAAGGGCATAGGGTCCGAATCGTCGCATCCTTGCGTTTCGCCATTGGGGGATAGGCGAACTGACGTGCGGTCCGCGCCAACCCTGTCGGCAACCGCCTGAGTCACTTCGGTCAGCAAACGGATGCGGTTTTCAACAGAGCCGCCATAATCATCATCGCGAAGATTTGTGCTGTCTCGCAAAAATTGGTCGATCAGATAGCCGTTGGCGCCATGCACCTGCACCCCATCAAAACCCGCCGCCATCGCATTTTTTGCCGCATGGACATAATCGCCAATCACGCGTGGTATTTCATCCAATGCCAATGCACGCGCCGCACCATAAAGTTGCTTACCACCATAACTATGCGCCTTTCCCGGCGCGGTGGTCGCCGACGCAGAAACAGGCTGCGCACCGCCGAGGAAATCGGGATGGACGAGCCGCCCCATGTGCCAAAGCTGCAATATGATCCGGCCACCGGCTTTATGCACCGCTTCTGTGACCGGCTTCCACGCCTCTAATTGCTCGGTCGACCAAATGCCGGGACCATAAGGCCAGCCCATGCCTTCTTGCGTGATGCCCGTTGCCTCTGAAATAATCAGGCCTGCACCGGCGCGCTGGCTATAATATTCCGCTTTCAACGCCGTGTTCGGGACATGGCCGGCCGTGCTGCGTCCACGCGTTAGCGGCGCCATCAATATCCGGTTCGGGGCAGAAATGGCGCCAAGTTGTATCGGGTCGAAAAGGCTGGTGGTCATAACTGGATGCTTTCCCTAGTGGATGATTGAGCCGTAACATGCGGACACGGGTTGCAAATTGCAACGGGGGTTTATGACTGGCAAGGAAATCTTTCGGCGACCCACAACGTTGATCCTGCTCGCTCTATTAGGCGGCAATCTGGCTTTGGCCTTTGGCCCGTGGATGGTGCGCAGTGCCGATGTCGGGCCAAGCGCCTCTGCCTTTTGGCGGATGGCACTTGCCGCCCCGTTCCTGTTTCTGATCGCGCGGGGAACTGGTCAACGACTGATCCTGCCGCGAAAGGCGCTGTATTGGACAATGGCATTGTCGGGCGCATTTTTTGCCCTCGATCTTGCCGCATGGCACATCGGGCTACTGCAGACGAAACTCGCCAACGCGACACTGTTCGCCAATGCCGCTAGCCTGTTGTTTCCTGTCTGGGGCTTCATCATAGCGCGCGCTTTACCGTCGCGCTTTGAAGGATTGGCCTTTGCCTTGGCCGTCGCTGGAACCGCGTTGTTGCTTGGCCGTTCAGCCGAACTTTCGTCGAAAACGTTGATCGGCGATCTATTGTGCTTAGCCGCCGGGGTTTTCTACACCGCCTATTTGATCGCCATCATGCAAGCGCGCGAGGAGCTGGATAGCTGGGTGCTGCTGGCTTGGTCAACGCTGGCTACTGCGCCGCCTTTATTGCTGATTGCCCTTGGCCTTGGCGAGCAGATCATCCCGCAGAACTGGACGCCCGTTGTTTTGCTGGCGATTATAAGCCAGCTGATCGGCCAAGGATTGATGGTCTATGTGCTGGGCAAAGTCAGCCCGTTGCTGTTTGGGCTGGCGTTGCTGACTCAACCTATCGTTTCTGCCCTGGTCGGGTGGCTGGAGTATAATGAGGTGCTGACGCCGATTGACTGGATCGGAGCCGCGTTGATTGCTGGCGCACTCATCATGGTTCGCCTTGCAGAAGCACCAGCCAAGGCTTAGATTGCCGTCATGCAAACACAGCCGCTCCCCATTGATCCGACACTTGATGAAATCCGCGAAGCGTTGGCTCCCCGCCTCGCCGCCAATGCTGCCTTTGATGGCTGGAACGATCTCGCGGTTGAATCAGCCAGCGCGGAAATCGGCCTCGATCCCGATCTGGGCAAGTTGGCGCTGAAAGGCGGGGCGATGGTCCTGATTGATGCGTGGATTGCATCGGTGGATGCGGAAATGGCGCGCCGCCTTCCGCCCGAAAAGCTGAATGCGATGAAGATCCGCAACAAGATTACGGCGTTGGTCGCGACGCGGCTGGAAATCGCTGCACCCGACCGCGAGGGGCAAAGACGTGCGCTGGCGATTATGGCGATGCCACAAAATCTGGCGCGGGCGGCAAAAATCGGATGGCGCAGTGCCGACCGCATGTGGCGGCTGGCGGGCGACACCGCGACTGATTTCAACCATTACACCAAACGCATGACGTTATCGGCGGTCTATGCCTCGACCCTGTCGGTATTCGTCAATGACGAGAGCGAGGATTTTGCCGACACCCGCGCATTCCTTGACCGGCGCATCGATAATGTGATGCAGTTTGAAAAGGTCAAAGCACAGGCCAAGTCGCGGCAGGATATGCTGCCCAGCCTTTCGCGCTTTATCGGGCGGCTGCGTTACCCGCCGCGCTGATTCATCCTTGCTTTTATTGCGAAGCGTTTGCAAAAGGGCGCAATGAACCTCGACACTCTCCCCATCGGTGCAATTGCGCGGATCAGCGCGATTGATTGGGCCGCGATTCCCGAAACCGAGGGACATCGGCTTCGGTCTTTGGGGATTGATGCGGGTGCGACGGTCGAACCAATGCACAAAGGCATCCTATTCTGGCGCGACCCGATTGCGGTGCGCGTGGGCCGCATGACGGTGGCATTGCGCCGTAAAGTTGCCCTTGCGATTCAGTGCGAGATGGCAGCGTGACCGACGCCGTTCCTCTCGTAGCCCTCGTCGGTAATCCGAATGCGGGGAAGTCAGCCCTGTTCAACGCGTTGACCGGTGCGCGGCAAAAAATCGCCAATTATCCAGGTGTTACGGTTGAGCGCAAATCGGGGCGTCTGGCGCTCGCCGATGGCCGTCCGGTGGAACTGCTCGACCTGCCCGGCGCTTACAGTCTGGAACCCGATAGCCTTGACGAAGCGGTGACCCGCGATGTGGTGCTGGGGCGTTTAGAAGGCCAGCGGCGACCCGATGCGCTGGTCGTCGTCCTCGACGCTGGCAATCTCGACAACCATTTACGCTTTGCGATTGAGCTGATCGGCCAGGACCTGCCGGTGGTCGTTGCGCTGAACATGGTCGATCTGGCGAAACGCGACGGGCTGGAGCTAGATGCTGCTTTGCTTGCGGCGGAATTGGGTGTGCCGGTGGTGGAAACGGTTGCTGTTCGCAAACGCGGATTGGATGCGTTGATCGGTGCTTTGGGAACGGCTTTGCTATCGCCTGCAACCCGGGACGCAGCACCTGTGACGGACAGAAAAGCCATCGCGCAACACGCCCACACTCTCGCCCGCAAAGTCATCATCAGCGAGACGCAAAGCCGCCAATGGACGCGGCGGTTGGACAGCGTTCTGCTCAATCCCGTCGCAGGCCCGTTTATCCTGCTTGCTTTACTTTTTATCATGTTTCAGGCGGTCTATACTTGGGCTGCGCCTCCTGCAGATTTGATTGAAGCAGGCTTTGCGGCGCTGTCTGGGGCAATAAGCGCCAATTTGCCCGATTCCCTTTTGCGCTCACTGTTGACCGATGGCGTAATCGCCGGTGTCGGTGCCGTTTTGGTATTTCTCCCACAAATCCTGATCTTGTTCGCCTTCATTTCGGTGCTCGAAGCAACAGGCTATATGACGCGCGCGGCATTTGTTATGGACCGGATGATGGCGGCGGTTGGCTTGTCCGGTCACAGCTTTATCCCGCTGCTTTCCTCCTTTGCCTGCGCAGTGCCGGGAATCATGGCGACACGGTCGATTATGGACCAAAAGGAACGGTTGGCGACGATCCTTATCGCTCCGCTAATGACCTGTTCTGCCCGCTGGCCGGTGTACACGCTGATCATCGGCGCATTTATCCCCTCACAGCCGGTCGGACCAGGAATCAGCCTACAAGGGCTCGTGCTGTTTGCATTGGTAATTGCTGGAATAGTGGGCTCGATGGTTGCGGCGGCATGTATCCAATTGTTTATCACCAAAAGCCGCAGCAGCAGCTTTCTCATCGAAATGCCGCGCTACCAACTCCCGCGCATCAGCGATATACTGCTCGGCTTGTGGCAACGCGCTTGGATTTTCCTGAAACGTGCAGGCACAATTATCTTTGTCTCTACCATCATCCTTTGGGCGCTGCTCAGTTTCCCAAAGGCACCGGTCGGATCGGGTCAAAGCCAAGTGGAATACTCGATTGCTGGTCGTATCGCCGACGGTATCGAAGTTGTCGTACGCCCGATTGGTTTTAACCACGACATCGCATTGGCCCTCATCCCAGCAATGGCTGCCCGCGAAGTCGCTGTCTCCGCCCTCGCTACTGCCTATGCAATTGATGCGACAGATGAAGAAACTCAAGCTTCAACGCTAGGAATGAAACTCGCAGGAAAATGGAGCTTGGCAACGGCCCTCGCCTTCCTCGCGTGGTTCGTTTTTGCGCCGCAATGCATCTCCACCATCGCCGTTGCCCGCCGCGAAACCAATGGCTGGAAATGGCCGATCTTCATGGTCACCTATTTGTTTGCGCTGGCTTACGGAGCAGCTGGTATTACGTATTGGACAGCCCGCGCCTTCGGCTTATAGCAAGGCGTAACGGTTCAGCAGTTAAGGTGAGGGAAGAACATGGCGGGTAGCGTCAACAAAGTGATTTTGGTCGGCAATCTGGGCGCGGACCCAGAGGTGAAAAGCTTTCAAAATGGCGGAAAGATCTGCAATTTGCGGATTGCGACCAGTGAAGATTGGAAAGACCGCCAGACCGGCGAAAAGAAAGAGCGCACCGAATGGCACACCGTCGTGCTGAATTCCGAAGGCTTGGTCGGCGTTGCCGAACGCTTCCTGCGCAAAGGATCGAAAGTCTATATCGAAGGCGCATTGCGCACCCGCAAATGGCAGGACGCATCGGGCAATGACCGCTATTCAACCGAAGTGACCGTGGCCGGGTTTGACGGGAAGCTGGTAATGCTTGATGGTGCCAAAGGCGGCGGCGGTGGTGCTGGCGGCGGCTCCGGTGGCGGCTGGCAGGGCGGCGGCGCACCTGCGGGTGGCGGCAGTTCTGGCGGTGGCCAAGGCGGCGGCGGATGGCAGAGCGGTTCGTCGGGCTTTGGCGGCGGTGACTTTGCAGGCGACGATCTTGACGATGATGTGCCGTTTTGATCGGGCAACCGCTTAGTATCGCGCTAAAATGACAAAGCGCCTAATCCTCATCGCTTTGATAGCCGCCGCGATTGCGGCCTATTTCTGGTTCGGCCTTGGGCAATATTTCAGTCTGGAGGCGTTCAAAGCGCAACAGGCACAGATTGTTGCCGCAACACAGGCAAATCCGGCGCTGTATATCGGCGGTTTTTTGCTGCTCTATATAGCGGTAACGGCTTTGTCGTTGCCGGGGGCCGCGATTATGTCGCTGGTCGCGGGCGCGTTGTTCGGGCTGGTCACAGGGTCAGTCATTGTCTCGTTCGCCTCAAGCATAGGCGCAACGCTGGCCTTCCTGTCATCGCGCTTTTTGCTTCGCGATTGGGTCGCCTCTAAATTTGGCGAACGGATGCAAGCGATTGACGATGGCCTTGCCCGCGACGGTGCGTTTTATCTTTTCACATTGCGGCTGATCCCGCTGTTCCCATTCTTTGTCGTCAATCTGGTCATGGGTCTGACGCGGATTAAAACGCCGACCTTTTACTGGGTCAGCCAGATTGGGATGCTGCCTGCGACGATCGTTTTTGTGAACGCGGGAACGCAGATCAGCCAGATTGAATCAACCGCCGGATTGCTGTCGCCTTCTTTGATCGGATCGTTCGTCCTGCTCGGTTGCTTCCCGTGGATCGCGCGCGGGCTGGTGGGAATGGCAAAGAAATTCAATGCCCGCTGACTGGAAAAAGCCGCGCCGTTTTGACCGCAATTTGATTGTGATCGGTGCGGGATCGGCGGGGCTGGTGTCGTCGTACATCGCAGCTATCGCACAGGCCAAAGTCAGCTTGATCGAAGCACACTCTATGGGTGGCGATTGCCTGAACACAGGTTGTGTGCCGTCCAAGGCTTTGCTGAAAAGCGCCAAGGTTGCAAAATCGGCGCGCGACGCAGCCCGATACGGGGTGAATGTTGCTGACGTCACGGTCGATTTCCCCGCAGTGATGCGGCGGTTGAGGCAGGTGATCACTGACATCGAACCGCATGACAGCGTCGAACGCTTCACCGGTTTGGGCGTCGATTGCATCAAAGGCTATGCGCGCTTTGTCGATCCATGGACGGTCGAGATTAGCGGCGAAGGCCCAGAAACGCGGCGGCTTACGTCGAAAGCCTTTGTGATCGCCACAGGTGCCGCTCCGGTGGTGCCGCCTTTGCCCGGCATTGAAGACAGCGGCTATCTAACCAGCGAAACCTTGTGGGATGCAATGGCGACACGCGCTGCCGTTCCCAAACGCCTGACGATCCTTGGCGGCGGGCCGATTGGCTGCGAACTGGCGCAAGCATTTCAACGGTTGGGGTCGCGAGTGACCATCGTCGAAATGGCAGAACGGCTGATGCTGAAGGAAGACGCCGAGGCTGTAGCGATGGTCGAAGCCTCGCTCCGCGCCGAAGGCGTTGATGTCCGCACAAGCCAGAAAGCAGCACGGTTTGAAGGCAAAGGACGCCTCTTAATCGCTGGACTCAATTTTGAATCGACGCTGGAATATGACGACATCATCATTGCTGTGGGCCGGCGCGCACGCGTTTCTGGCTTCGGCTTGGAAGAACTGGGGCTGGTCAAAGACGGCAAGCTAACGGTTGACGAATATCTAACGACCGCAATGCCGCACATCAAAGTTGCGGGCGATGTTGCGGGCAACCAACAGCTAACCCACGGTGCCAGCCACGAGGCTTGGTACGCCACCGTCAACGCGCTTGCCGCGCCTTTCAAACGCTACAAAGCCGATTACCGCGTTCTTCCGCGCGTGACCTACACCGACCCCGAAGTTGCAACCGTAGGTTTGACCGAAGCCGACGCGCGCGAGCAAGGCGTCGCTTTTGACATTACCCGCTATGACCTAGACGATCTAGACCGTGCGATTGCCGATGGCGAAGCGCGCGGCTTTGTAAAAATCCTGACCCAACCCGGCAAAGACCACATCTTGGGAGCAACCATCGTCGGCAGCCATGCGGGCGAGATTATCGCCGAGCTGGTGCTGGCGATGAAGCACAATATGGGCTTGAGCAAAATCATGCAGGTGGTCCACAGCTATCCGACATGG
Source organism: Sphingorhabdus sp. (assembly GCA_040079555.1). Lineage (GTDB taxonomy): Bacteria > Pseudomonadota > Alphaproteobacteria > Sphingomonadales > Sphingomonadaceae > Sphingorhabdus_B. The sequence continues at coordinate 35,470 of JBEBKE010000003.1, forward strand.
GCCGAGGCGAGCAAATATGCCGCCGGACAATATGGCTTGGCGAGGCAGCCAGTGCGGTTGCAAAGTCTGGCGAAGCGCTGGTTCGATTGGAGGCGAGGTTAGACCTGAGTCCAAATGCCCCGCGTGTCGATAATCGGCGCGGTGGTGTTTGGCTTTAACGCCCGGAAATATTTGTGATCGACCAACAGCACGTGCAGATCAGCGCCCGAGGCATCGAGCATTGACACCAGTTCGGCATTCGGCAGCGACGCGGGAAGCGCTTCGATGTTCGGTTCGACAACCAGCACTTTACCAGCATGCGCGGCTGACAGGCTCTGAACGATTTCGAGCGCAGGGCTATCGCGCAGATCATCGATATCGGGCTTGAAGGCGATGCCGTAGCACGCAACGGTAACGTCAGCCGCCGATTTCGACAGGTTCGTTTGTAAGAACGCTGCAATCTCCGCCTGTACTTTCGCAATCACCCAATGCGGCTTGGAATCATTCACCTCACGCGCGGTGCGGATCAGTCTCGCTTCCTTTGGCGCGGACGAGACGATGAACCACGGGTCACAGGCGATGCAATGGCCGCCAACGCCTGCCCCGGGTTGCAACACATTCACGCGCGGATGGCGGTTGGCGAGCCGGATCAGTTCCCACACATTGATGTCCAGCCGGTCGCAGATGATCGACAGTTCATTGGCAAAGGCAATGTTGACGTCGCGAAAGCTATTTTCGGTCAGCTTCGCCATTTCCGCCACGCGCGGGCTGGAGGCAGTAAAGCATTCGCCCGAGACAAAGCTGCTGTATAATGTCGCCGCCAACGCCGAGCAACGCGGCGTCATGCCGCCGATAACGCGGTCGTTCGTGATTAGCTCTTGCATTACCTTGCCGGGCAAAACGCGTTCCGGGCAATGCGCGATGCGGATGTCGGATAGCTCGCCTGCTTGTTGCGGAAAGCTGAGGTCAGGCCGCGCCGCAGCCAACCAACCGGCCATCGCTTCGGTCGCGCCAACAGGGGATGTCGATTCTAGCACGACCAGATTACCGGCCTGCAACACCGGCGCAATCGATTTACACGCGGCCTCGATATAACGTAGATCAGGATCGTGATTGTCGCCCTTAAACGGCGTTGGCACCGCGATCAAAAATGCCTCCGCTGGTTCCGGCGCGGTCGTTGCGCGCAAATAGCCTTGCGAGACCGATGCATGGACCACCATGTCGAGGTCAGGCTCGACAATGTGGATCTCGCCGCGGTTGATCGTATCAACGGTTGCTTGATTGACATCGACGCCAACCACTTTGATTTTGCGCGAAGCGAACATCGCGGCTGTCGGCAGGCCGATATAGCCAAGGCCGATGATCGAGATTTGAGAAAATGGGTTGGATTGCATCAGATTTCGCGATTTTCGTTAGAGTTCAGCAGCATATTGACGGATACGGTTTAATATCCGGTCAACGGCCTTGCCATCGCCATAGGGGTTATGCGCAAAGGCCATCGCTTCATAGGCCGCTTTGTCGTCGAGCAGGCGATTAACCTCTGACGCGATCAACGCCGTTTCAGTACCGACCAGCTTCACCGTGCCCGCATCGACAGCCTCTGGCCGCTCGGTGGTTTCGCGCATGACGACCACCGGCTTGCCAAGCGAGGGCGCTTCCTCTTGCACTCCGCCCGAATCGGTCAAGATCACAGCGGCGCGGCTCATCAGATAGACGAACGGCAGATATTCCTGCGGCGGGATCAAATGGACGTTGGTCAGTCCGCTGAGCTTTTCTTCAACTGGTCCTTTGACATTAGGGTTCAGGTGGACGGGATAGACAATTTCGACATCATTGCGCCCCGCAAGTTCCGCGAGTGCTTCGCATATCCGCAAAAAGCCATCTCCAAAGCTTTCGCGGCGGTGGCCGGTGACTAATATCATCCGTTTCGCCGGATCAAGGCCAAAGCGTTGCTCAAACGCCGCCATTTGCGCCGCATCGCTCTCAAGCTTTGCCACGACATCAATCAGCGCGTCGATAACGGTATTGCCCGTCACCAATATAGCGTCGTCAGGCACAGCCTCAGCCAACAAATTCTGCTTCGATTGCTCGGTCGGGGCGAAATGCAGCGTCGCGATCGCGCCTGCGACTTTGCGGTTCACCTCTTCGGGCCAAGGCGACAATATGTTGCCGGTGCGCAACCCCGCCTCGACATGGCCAACCGGGATTTTCCGATAATAAGCTGCGAGCGACGCGGCGAGTGTTGTTGTTGTGTCGCCGTGAACCAGCACCAAATGTGGTTGAAAATCATCCAGCACCGGCGAAAGTGCAGCCAGTACTCCCGCTGTAATATCCTCTAGCCCTTGCCCCGGCCGCATCAGATCGAGGTCATAATCCGGCGTGATCGCAAAAAGGTCGAGTACCTGATCGAGCATCTCGCGATGCTGCGCCGTCACGCAAACACGCCCGTCGATGTCGGCCGCCGCCGCCAATCCGCGCACAACCGGCGCCATCTTGATGGCTTCGGGGCGAGTGCCGAATACGCTGAGGACGCGGAGATTTTGTTTGTGTTTCAATTGCCGATCCTGATGATGCGCAGTTTATCCAAACACGTTATACGCGCGCCGTGCTGTTATCCATCCTCAAACCGCTTATAGCAAAGGCGTTTCAGAAACGTTGATTGCCCTGCAACGCGCTGCAACAGAGCACGTGCGAAACGACAGTTTGCGTCGGTTGACATCATTACGGGCCAAAAGGGATGGACCTACCTTTGACTCTCGGCTAGTTCGAAAAGCTGAAAAATATGAACTAAATCCTGACCACTACGACTAATTCCGCCCCCTTTTCCGACCCAGTCGTTCGGGTTTTAGCGCTCCAAAGGCTTAATCGACATGAACACACTGACCCAACCCATTCCCGCCAATCAGGGCAGCCCATCCAGCGTATTCGACTCGGGGCTTTCTCAGTTTGCAGGCGGCGGCGCAGCGGGCGCTGCTCCAACAACGCAAAGCTTTGATATCAGTGAATATATCCGGACGATCATCAAATGGAAAAACTTTGTGTTTGCCGCCATAACTCTCTCGGTCCTTGCGGCGTTGCTGTATTCCTATACCCGCACGCCTTTATATTCTGCGACTTCGCAGCTTATTTTGCAGGATCCGGCACAAATTCTGCCTCGTTCAAAGGCTAATGGAGCGCCGGCCGCGATCAACAACAACCTGTTTCTGCAAACGCAGCTGGGATTGATTAAAAGCGATACGCAGGCGAAGCGGGTGGTCACTCGTGCACGGCTCGCGCAAAACCCCGAATACGCCAATCAGGGCAGCAACGCTAAGGATCGTGTCGATCAGGCCGCGGCCCGCGTGCGTTCGCAGTTGAAGGTAGAGGAAGTACGCGAAAGCCGGCTAATCAACATCACTATCACCTCACCATCCGCTTCAACTGCTGCCAATCTTGCCAATGTCTATGCCGAAGAATTTATTGCCGGAAACTTGGAACGCGGGTTTGAGACAACATCTTACGCGCGCGAATTTTTGGAAAAGCAGCTGGAAAATACGCGTGCAAAACTGGAAGTTTCGGAGCGTGAATTGGTCGGCTTTGCATCTGACCAGCGCATTATCGAGCTGGGTACCGATAAGGAAGGCAATGCCAGCCAGTCACTGGACGCCAGCAATCTCGTCCGGCTGAATGACGCTCTTGCCGACGCGCGCATTGAACGCATTAACACAGCGCAAAATCTGCGCGCTGGTAATGTCGGCATTGAAAATGCGGCCGAGCCTGCGTCTGTGGTGGCATTGCGGGCGCAAAAGGCGACTTTGGACGCAGAATATCAGCAAAAAAGCGCGATCTTTTTGCCCGATTATCCCGAAATGAAGGCTTTGCGTGAACAGATTAAGTCGTTGGAACGCGCCATGGGCAGCGAACAGCGAACAACAAAATCCTCGCAATCCGATGGACTGCGTTCTGCCTATCAGGCCGCGGTACAAAAAGAGAATGATCTGACCGGCCAGGTCGATCGGTTGAAGAACGATTTGTTGAAATTGCGCAACCGCAGCATCGAATACACCATTTTGCAGCGCGATGTGGACACGAACCGCGCGGTGTATGATGGCCTGTTGCAACAGTACAAAGAAGTAGGCGTCAGCGATGGCGTTGGTAAGAATGACGTGACCATTGTTGACAAGGCAAAGGTTCCGGGCGATCCTGTCTCACCGAATATCCCCGTCAACCTTCTCGCCGGTTTGGTTGGCGGAATCATTTTGGGCCTTGGAGGCGCATTTCTGATTGAATTTATCGGTGACTCGATCAACCTGCCCGAGGAAGTTCAGCGGAAACTTCACCTATCGCTGCTGGGTGTCATGCCTAGCAGCGACAAAGGCGAACGGATCAGTGATGAGGCGAGTGATCCAAAATCGGAAATTGCCGAGGCCGCCTATTCATTGCGAACGGCATTGCAGTTTACGACTACACACGGCGCACCAAAATCTCTGTTGCTCACCAGTTCGCGTCCTGCCGAGGGCAAGAGCAGCGTGTCGTTTGCACTGTCCCTCGCTTTTGCGCGCCAGGGCAAAAAAGTCCTGTTAGTCGATGCCGACATGCGCAGACCGACTTTTTACCCAGGGTTGAAGTCGCGTGAAGACGAGGCTGGATTATCAAACGTACTGACCGGTCAAATGAACGGCGAGTTGCCGGTACGCAAAACCGGAATTGCCAATCTGTGGTTGATGACAGCCGGGCCAACCGTACCGAACCCCGCAGATTTGCTTTCAACGCAGGCGTATGCCCAAATGCTTGAACGTGCGTTGACCCAGTTTGACATTGTCATCGCGGATGGTCCGCCTGTTCTTGGCCTTGCCGATGCATTGCTCCTTAGTGCGCAAAGCGAAGCGACTATCATGGTTGTTGAGGCTAGCACCATCCGCAGGTCCCAGGTCCTTGCCGCGCTCAACCGACTGCGATCCGCGAACGGGCATATCGTCGGCGCTGTGCTCAACAAATTCAACCGCAGCAATTCGGGTTACGGCTATGGCTATAATTATGAATATAGCGAGCCCTCGAATGTCAATGACGCGGACGAGCGCCGGATTGTGCTGACCGCCAAGGATTGAGCATGATAGTACCAGCAAATTTATTCCGCCGCGCGGCGGCTGTATTGTTGTTTGCGGCGTTTGTAGTCGCAATCGTCGTTACCGCGCGCCTCGAGGGATTGGCGTCCGGTTCGCCAAAACGGCGGTCCGATATTGTTTTGCAACAAGCTGTTTCCGCCGACATGTCGGCCCCGCAGCTTCGCCGTTTTGCACGGGATATAGCGCTGTCCGATCCCATGCATGCCATTGGTTTTTTTCTACAGGTCATCGCCCTTGATATGGAGGAGGCACCGTCGTTTGACAGTCGCCGTGTTCTGATTGCCGAAGCGTCACAACGGCAGCCATCATTTGCCGCACCGCGGATTTGGTTAACCGCTGACGACATTCGCAATGAACGTTTTGCGCGGGCAATAAACGGGGCTGATACCGTCATGCGCCTAAACGGTGAATTCCGGGAATTATTGATTCCTGTCCTGACGCCATTGCTCGCCAACGATAAAGCCTATCCGCTGCTGGAGAATAAGCTGGAAGACTTCCCAATCTGGCGCACGCAATTTCTGGCCGAGGCGATCAAGACTGGCGTTGACGAAAGCCGCGTCGAGCTATTGTTACGGCAAAGCCCGCCGCCGCGTTATACAGCCGCGATGGCAGCCGAGCGATCCGCCTATCTGCAAAATCTGGTGACGCGCGGCGATCCGCTGCGTGCGCGTAAAGTTTGGCAGAGCTTTTTACCTGCAAACGCCAAAGCAGCGATTTTTGACCGCGATTTTACGACAAAACATCCCGTACTGCCCTTTGCCTGGACCTACGCTTCGGACGATTATAGCTATGCGGAAAAAGTCGTCGAGGCCGTCGGAAAAGCTGCACTGGTTCGTGCGCATCACGGTGGTGACGGCAAAATTGCGCTGCTGACACAGCTTGCCGCGCTGAAGCCCGGCGCAAATCTTTTGACTTTTGAAATGCGTGATGGCGGCTTGGCTAAGCCGGAAAATATGTTTTGGCGGGTTCGCTGCTTTAGTCGAGCCGACAACCTCAATAGCCAGTCGCTCGCTAAATTGGGCGGCGAATGGCAAAAACTGCAAATGCAGGTCAACATTCCAAGCGACAGCTGTGCGTTGCAGTATCTTGTCCTTGAAGCAGAAGACAATGATGGTGACGAGGCCGAAGTTGAAATCCGCAGAGTAGAGGCCCGCTGATGCTGAGTTTCTTAAAGGGGTTTAAGGCGAACCAACCGCTTTCCGCTTGGCTGTCGCCCGCGTGGTTGTGGCTGTGTCTGATATTGGGCGGGGCCAGCCAAGGCGGCGTCCTTGCCAACATAACATTACAAGGCGGTGCTGCTTGTATCATTGCGTATTGGTTGTGGAGCGATGGACGCCTGCGATTGCAGCGCGCCGACTATGCACCACTGGTGATATTGGCCGCAGCGTTGCTTTGGATCATCATCATGTTCATCCCGCTGCCGCCTGCATTGTGGCAAAGCCTGCCCGGGCGTGAGTTTGTGACGCGTGGCTATCGTTTATTGGACATTCCGCCTCCATGGCTGTCGATGGCAATGGCCCCTGATCGCGCGTTGCGCAGCGTATTGGGACTGCTCGCACCCATCGCCGCCTTCTTTTTAGCGCGACGCATGGACGATGCCCAGGCGCGGCGGATGGTAACTGGTATCATCGTCATCGCCGCACTATCGGCGGCATTGGGGCTCGCGCAACAGGCGACTGGTCAGCAGTCAATCTTGCGCTTTTATTTACCCACCAACCGCGATGTCCCTGTCGGGCTGTTTGCAAACACTAACCATTTTTCCCTCTTTCTGGCTTGCAGCTTACCCTTTGCGGCAGCTTGGGTGGCAACGCTTGACTCTAAAAAGCCGATGAAGCGCAAATATCTTATCGGATTGGCGATCTTTGCCGCATTTCTGGCCCTGGTTTTGGTTGTCGGCAGATCACTTGCTGGCCTCGCTTTTCTAATCCTCTCGCTCACCGGCGCGACCTATATTGTCTGGGGCCGCTCCGCCTCTGGCCGCGCCAAAATGCTTTTCCTAACGGGCGTCGCCGTTGCGGCAATCGCGACGTTATCCTCGCTGACCGCAATCGGTACAGGCACTATTGGCGCAAAATTCGAAGATGCGCCCAACAGCCGCGCGAATATGACCCCAGTTACGGCAACCGCCGGAATGGAAATGGCCCCCACCGGATCGGGTCTAGGCAGCTTTACCCAAGTGTATGCCATGCACCAGCCGGACCGGTACACCAGCACCACATGGGTTAACCACGCACACAATGACTATGCAGAGCTGTTTCTGGAACTCGGCATCCCCGGGTTGATTCTGATCGCAGCATTTCTAATATGGTTTGTGCGGGCAGGCTTTCAAATCTGGCAACGCAGAGCGGACCCCGACACGTTGATGGCGCAAGCCGCATGGCTATCGATAGCATTGATGCTGATGCACAGCCTAGTCGATTACCCGTTGCGCACTGGGGCGATGGCCGGGTTTTTCGCGGTAGCGGTGGCACTAATGTGCCGATCGTTGTTGGTAGAACCCAAATCGCCTATTTAGGGCGCGACACATGCCGATTGTCGTGTATATTGCTTTCGAGCAGCCACGGTGATCGCCGTAAAAAACAATAGCATTCCAGTACCTTGTAACAAAGCGAGTACGGTCAGGAATGTCGGCAAATCCACGTTCGTCATCATCGCATACGCAAAGGCAGCGCCGATGGCGGCGAGGCCTGCAATATTGTGATACAGCAACCAAGCTGGACGACCGAGCACGAACACCGCAGTCGCCAGCGACATAGTCACACTGCGTATCGCCAACATCGGTGCCAGAATTACAAGAATTGTCGCCGCCATATCCCAGCCCGGGCCGAGATAAATCGCCAGCAAAGGCCGCGCGAGGAACACCATACCGGCCAACATAGCGATGCTTATCACGACAGAGCAAATCAATGTGAACCGATATTCCTGCCAAAACTCACCTCGCTCCTCCTTTGCCCGCGCAGCGCGCTGGAAAAACACCTGCGCCAGCGAATCGTTGAACAGTTGCAGTGGCTGCATTGCGATCCGCTGTCCTACAGAGAAATAGCCGACCGACCGAATTCCATACAGAAATTGCAGTAGGAACGGCGTGAGATTAAGCGAAACAGCCGCTAACAATGTGCCCGGCAAATCGACGCTTACCTGAGCACGAAAACGGCGAAACATCGCCCGCATAGGCCCCTTTTGCGGCAAGCCAATGCCAAACGAGCGGCGCGATATCATCAGCCCCATAACCGCCTGAGCGGCAAGACCTAGGCAAAAACCGATGATTAGCCCTAGTGGCGACTGCCATGACAATGCGAAACCCAGTTGAAACACTACCGTAGTTGCGGTGCGTAGGACTACGCCAACAGATGCGAACCGGAATGATTCATGGCGCATCAGGAACATTGTTGTCGCGTTGGTTACTCCGGTCAGCAGAACCGCAAAAAACAACATCGGAGCCAGCACAGTTAGGGCTGGCATCGCAGAATGCCACCACCACAAAGAAATGAACAAAGTCGAAGCAAACGCAACCGCGAGCGCGATAGTAAAACATAGCCATAATGTCGCGCGGCGCCCGCATTTTGGCGCAGTCGTTATTGCGAGTTCGAAACGGCCACAGGCAATCGCGCCTGGGATTGCCGACGCCGCAATAAAAGTACCAAACAGGCCGAAATCTGCCGGTGAATACAACCGCGACAACAAAGGATAGCTGGCAAGATTAACAAATTGCGCCAGCACAGTGCCGGAAAAAAGCGCAAGAAACTGACGCGAAAATTGGCCACGGTTCATGATTTTAAGACTTTGATCTCGCCAGTCATGCAGCGACGCTGCGAGCAGGCATTCCCAACGCCACAGCCGCTGCACGCCGTCGCAACCGGCTTACCATAAACACAGCGCCAAACACTGCAATAAGCGCTGGCGTCGCCATTTCACGTTGCCGCAACCCAAGCCCAACATTGTAATAGGCAAAGGCCAGAAGCAGATAGATCGCGACGAAATGGAATGTGGCAAAGCGTATTGCCAACGAACTGCGAAACAATTCTGCCCAAAGCCGAAAGTTGCGAATCAGCACGACAGAGATCGCAACCAGCACCACGTTTTGGAACGATGCGATGACACTGAATGCGCTTGTCGCATCGAAAAAGAGTGGGCGATAGAGAACGCTAAACAGCTTGATAGGAAAGGCTGCATTGACCAACGTATTGTCTTCGCCGCGCGTTGCCGATGTGGTTTGCACGTCAACATAATTCGCTATCGCACCGATGCTCGACAGATCCACCCGCAGTTCCGATTGCAATGTGCTGAACAGAAAATATCCGGTGATCAATGCGGCCAACGCCAAAAGCACGCGGGCGATTTTTGGAACCCCGCGTCCAACAACAAGCGCCAAAGCCAATGATATCACCGTCAGCAGCGCGATATGCGCGCGGAACAGCACCATGATAACGATAGCCAAGCCAAACCATATCCAACGGCGCGATATTTGAAAACAACTCCAAACCGCCAGCGCACACGCCAAAAATAGCGCTGGATCTTTACCGATGGCCGAGGTCCAGAAATACAGCCCGGGCAAGAACAGTAGCCCGAGCATTACCGGCGGAATCTGCGTCTGCAATACCCCCGCCGTCTCCTCCATCGTGCGCATCATCAGCGCGAGACCCCAAACGCCCATAACTTGGTAGAGCAAGAAATAATCGAAATAGGTGCCGCCGATAATCCCGCGCAACGTTTGGGTAACGTACACGGCAAACATGGTCCCAAGGCCAAAACCTTGAACGTAAAAACCGTAGGGATCATAATAATATAGCTTGGTGTCGGCATCATTGGATTGGACGAATACGTAATAAATATAGGACGCGACGACGTGCAGCATCGCTATTATCAGAAACAGCGCCAGTCGTCTGTTGTTCTTTTGCTGGGTAAACCAACCGAACGCCAAAAGGCTGAGCAGTATGCCCCCCACGCCAACAGCACTCATAGCCGCGCCCACCCAAGCGATACGCATGACTTACATATTGAGGATGACAGCGATCGAGACAGCATAGACCTAGCGCGTAACAGCGATAATCGGAAAAAGCCAGCGACGGTGTGAAAGGCCGATTTCGAGCGCCAAATGCGCTCAACATTGAACCAAAGCGTGATCTAAGTCGACTTGGTAAAACAGCGTCACTAATCAGTTTTAAAAATGTCAAAAATTTGCAATCTTGCTTCATGGAGATTACGTGTGATTTCAAGATAGCCATTTAGTCGTGCAGTCAAATCGCTCAAATCGTCATCGGTAAGGATTAGAATTTTGCAATTTTCTGCGGCTTTTGAAGGCAGCCTGCCCGACAAAAATACAATTGGCGAGCCGCTGCCAAAATTGATGTCAACGACGCCGGACGCCAATGGTGTAATCACCATCGAATTAACCACCGGCGTTACCGACTATGCCCCAATCATTAATGCCGCATTGCGCGAACCGGGTGTGGTCGAAGTGCGGCTAGGTGCCGGCACGTTTCCGGTCAGTTCGCCGATTTATCTACCCACGGGCGCACAGCTTACAGGCGCCGGGGCGGCTTTTACAATGCTGCAAGCTTCAGCGGATTTTAACGGGCCATCGCCATCGGGCGTCGTGAAGTCAGAATATCGCGCCACAGACCTGACCTTGTCCGATTTCAGCGTCGATGCAAGCAAACTAAGCCCCGAAGGACTGCGGCTGAACGGTGTGTTTATGGACGAGGTGGTCGGTTTTAATATCACGCGCGTCGATGTCTATAACGTCACAGGCTATGCCCATTTCGCACGTGGCGATGTGAATTCGTTGGTTGCGGGAGTCCCCAACGCCGTTGGAACTTCCGGTTCTTACACCGACTGCAACACGTATAACGCACAAGTCCATTTCGAAGTGATGTTTGGTGACGGCGTTACCTATACAAATGTAACCGCATCGGACGGCGACGGTGATATCTCGGTTGAAGCCTATTTCCATCCGCTATTAGGGTCACGCAATATCAGCTATGCTGGCGCGACCGCGATCGGCGACGGCTTGATCGGCTTCAGTCTGATTTCGGCTTATGGATCGATGGAGAATATCAGCATCATCGACAGCTACATCGAGATAAACCGACTTGCTTCGGGCTATGCGTTACTCGACCATAGCGGTTTGCCGACGCTCAATCTTCAAATTGAAAATTCGACGTTCATTTCGCACAATTATATCAGCCTTTCTGCCACCGGGATTACCGGATCGGCAACGAATTCCACGTTCCAAGGCGGCGTAATCGGGATCAACATCGAAAATCTGAACGATGGCACTCCGCCCGAGTTTGACATCATCGATAGCCATGCGTTGGCATTACGCGACCCAAACAGCGCCGCCGGAATCGTCGGCATACAGGCCGTTGCGGGCGTAACATTTACCGGCGGCACAATCGAGGCCAGAGGCAGCGGTGGGTTGATGTTCCCTGCAAGCGGCAGTGCATTTGTATCACCACAAACAACCTTGATCCAATACGGCTATGACACACGCGTCGCGTTTAATGCCGCCAATGAAGATGCGCTGCTTTTCCCGCTGGTTGCGCTTCCCACCGCAAACTTTGGCAGCTTCGCCGGAGGATCAATCACGGTTACGTTCCGTAATCCCATTGCCACATCGGACCAGATCAACATTTTCAGCGGCACGTCCGGCGGCGGCGTGGTGGTGAACGGCACGCAGCTTAGTTTCGGCGGTGTTGTCGTCGGACACATTCAAGTCAGCTCCGGTGCCGAGTCTGTCACAATAGCATTAAACGCGGAGGGAAGTGTAGCGGCTTTAACGGCTATTATCCGCAGCCTGACTTTTTCCAGCGGCGGACAAAGCCCCGGAACTCTATCCCGCTTGATCGAAGTGATAATTACCGACGGTGCCGGCATTTCTGCCGATTTGAATGCGGCTGTCCACATGGGCACAATTCAAGGCGGATTGGCACGCGATGTGTATGTTGTGAATGGCCCGAACGAGATTATCCTCGAGTCCGCTGGCTACGGCGTCGACGAAGTGCGCACCGCTTTGTCCAATTATACGTTACCCGACAACGTCGACGACCTGACCGCATTAAGTGCCAGCACGACGACCCTGCGTGGCAACGCCATCGACAATGTTATCCTTGACGGGACCGAAGCGAATAACGTCGATCTTCGCGATGGCGGCAACGACCGCGTCGCTGGAGCAGAACTAAGCGACTATTTCTATTTCGGTGCAGCCTATGACACCGCAGACTCAGTTGATGGCCGGGGTGGGCATGATTTTGTCATATTGCAAGGCGTTTATGACTTGGTTCTCAGCGCACCTTCGTTGACCGGTATTGAAGCTGTCTATTTGCTGTCTCGCACCGACGGTAGCTATGGCGGGGCCGGCTCTAGCCCGACATCCTACACCTTTGCCGTAACAAATTCGCTGGTATCGGCAGGGGGTGCGCTGCAAATTGTCGCAACCCGCCTTGCCGCCAACGAAACGTTAATTTTCGATGGTTCAGCGGAAACCGACGGGCGCTTCACTATCTCTGGCGGCAGCGGCAATGACCAGCTGATCGGAAGCACGGGCAGGGATACCCTGTCTGGCGGAGCCGGGGCCGATCAGCTGACGGGCGGGGTCGGTGACGATGTATATTATGTTGATTGCGCGGATACGGTCATCGAAGCGGTAAACGCAGGATATGACGCCGTTTATGCCAGCCAAAGCTTTGAATTAGCCGCAGAGTCGTATGTCGAATTGTTGGGCACGACTAACGGACAATTGACTGGTTCGATCAACCTGACCGGTAACGGCTATGCCAATACAATCGTCGGCAACAATGGCATCAATATGCTGTTGGGCCATGGCAGCAACGATAACCTCTCTGGTCTTTCTGGCGACGACGTTTTGGACGGCGGTGAAGGAGCAGATGTTCTGAATGGCGGCATTGGCAACGACATTTACCACATCGACGGCACTGACAGCACCATCGAACTGGTCGGCGAAGGGCAGGACTGTGCGTTCGCAAGTGCGAGTTTCACTCTCGGTATAGGCATAAGTCTGGAATTTTTAAGTACATCCAATGAGAATGGCACCAGCGCAATTAACCTGTACGGCAATGAGTATAAAAACAATATGACCAGGAATGGCGGTGCGAACACCCTATCCGGCGGCGATGCCAAAGATAAAATGAACGGGCTCGGCGGTGACGACATATTAATCGGCGGCCAAGGCGCAGACCGGCTAACCGGCGGCGATGGCGTGGATGGTTTCCGGTATGAGGAAGCGTCAGATTCAACGGCGACCAGCTTTGATTGGATCACTGATTTCGGGGCATCGGACATCATCGACTTATCGGCAATTGATGCCGACAACACCGTTGCGGGCAATCAAAGCTTTAATTTCATCGGCAACGCAGCCTTTGGCCAGATTGCAGGGCAGTTGCGCGCGTTTGAACAAACGCCGGGAAACTGGATGGTCGAGGCAGATCTGAATGGCGACGGCGTTGCCGATTTTGCAATACAGATGACATTGGCAGGATTAGCCAACATTACCGCTACCGACTTTATCGTTTAGGCACTAGGTGGCAAAAGATCGACCAAACGATCCAAGGATACATCCATGATTGCCTCATGGCATGATTTTAGAACCTATGTGCAATCCGATGCACGAAGCCGGGGAACGCCGGTAACTCTGCGCAATTGGTTGTTCGATCCCGTCTTGCGGTTTCAGGTGCTGATGCGTCTTGACGAATATTTACTCAACACCGGAAAGCCACGAATTCTGCGTTTTGCGTTCCTACTCTGGTTTCGGAGGCTGTCGGTACGGCTGGGATTTAGCATGGGACCAAACATCTTTGGCCCGGGCCTAGCCATTGTGCACTATGGCACGATCGTCATCGACCCGACGACACGCATTGGTAAGAACTGCCGGATTCACGTCGGTAGCCATATCGGCGGTGCGGCGCAATTCGTCAATCCGGCTGAGGCACATAAATTCTCGCCGCGTATTGGCGACAATGTTTATATCGGTCCCGGTGCGAAACTTTACGGGCCAATCGTCATCGGTAGCAATTGCGTCATTGGCGCGAACGCTGTCGTGACCAAATCATTCCCCGATGATGGTCAAGTGCTCGCCGGAGTACCTGCGAAGATTATCGCCACCGGTGATGACGGCGCGCGGGTCATTCGCGGTGCAGATTGATCACGCAAACCTTGATTTAATCGGCTTCGCCGGAACACCCGCGATAATCATATCCGGTTGCGCAATCGACTTTGTGACCACCGCTCCGGCCGCAATCACTGTTCCGCTGGGTATCGAAACTCCGGCTAGGATCGTCACATTTGCCCCAATCCAAACGTTGGACGCAATTGTAACTGGCGCAGTTAAAATCGGTTGATAGTTAATCGGGCCAGTCGCATCGGCAAAGCCGTGGTTCGTTGACATAATCGAGGTACCATGCCCGATTGCGACATTGTCACCGATGGTGATCCCGCCCATGCAGCTAAGATTCGACCCGCGATTTAGCGACACATGATTTCCGACCCGCAGGCCGCCTGCCCCCTCGATAAACACATGGGGAAAGATATTGAACACGTCATATTTTTGTCCGGTTTGCAGGCCTATCAACCAGCGTCGCAAACGAAGCGCCCACATGCCCTCGAACCGCATCGACAACAGATAAGCGCGCTGCGCCAACTTTCCGACCAGTCCTAACATGCCGAGATCCTAAATTGCGATTTGAAGCCACGCGTAACCATAGACCCGCCACACATGCAATCCATTCTGGTTCAGTTCTCGAGCGATCCCAGAAACGCATCCTTGTCGGACAAGGCCGCGCGCAACGTACCCCAGAAATCCTGATTGAAACTCAGCCCCATTTCAGTGCGGATTTTTTCGTTGGAAACGTCAAACTCCATGATGTCGCCAATCAAAGGATCGCCGTGTTCAACCTGCAGCTTGCCCTCTGGATCGAGGATATCCAGCATGCCCTTGGCGAGTTCATTGATCGTCACCCGGATGCCCGATGCAGTGTTATAGGCTTGGCCCGTCGCCGCCGCATTGGTGGCAACTGCAAGGTTGGCCGCAACCAGATCCTTCACATAAGTAAAACTGCGCACCTGCTCGCCATGTCCGAACACGATGGGGTTCTTGCCCTCGGTAATGCGGCGCAGAAAGATCGAAACGACGCCGCCAAATTCGTTCGATTCCTGCCGTTGGCCATACACATGGAAGTAACGCAGGATTGTTGTGTCGAGGCCGTAGAGACGGTGGAACACATCAACATACCGCTCTCCCGCCAGTTTCGATACGCCATAATACGACACTGGCGTGAACGGGTGATCTTCCTTTGTCGGGAAAATGCACGGTTCGCCGTACACCGATCCAGTCGAGGCGTGGACGAATTTGCGGACCCCCGCGTCCATAGAATGGCGCAGCAGGTTCAGCGCGCCGCCGGCATTGACTTCCAAATCGCGGCCCGGATTGTCGAGGCAGATGTTCTTTTTTGATGCGGCATTGTGGAATACGGTATCGACCCCTTTGAAAAGCTCCTTCATCTCGGCGTCGTCATCACAGATGTCTTTGTGTGCAAAGGTGAAGTTATTGTGCCCAGCAAACAGGTCAACATTTCCGCGCTTTCCAGCCGACAAATCGTCCATGCAAATGACATACGCGCCAACCTCCGCCAGCCCCTCACACAGGTGCGATCCGACAAATCCGGCGCCGCCGGTGACGATAACTTTACGTCCGGAGAGTGATTCGAGTGCTGGCTGATTCATGAGTTTTCCTTAGGGAGATTTGGGCTGTCAGGGTGCGTCAGGCGCCGTGAAGAACACGTTTGAGATAGCCAAGGCTCGGCGTTTGCCCTGAGACAAACGGGCTGAGCCATGGGCGGTACGGTTGATAAAGTTCAGAAATGGGGATTTCGGGGAAGAGACTCGCAAAATCAGAACGCACGAAAAACGCGTTAATTCCCGGAATGTTGCACGTCACTAAACGATATTGATGGCTCGCGAACAGATCAACGAACGCTTGCAGGCTTGACCCCATATAGTCGGTCCCGTCCCACACATGGTTCGGGCTGTAATCGACAGTGACGGATACGGGCGGCGGGAATTTACCTTGATATTCGACGCAAACGACCTTTGGTCGGATGCCCTCTGCCAGTAACCGCGTCATGCAATGCAAGTCGTTACCATCGATATCGAGCGAGAAGAAGTCGAGATCCTTTGTACCAGTAAATTCCATTTCGGCGGTCAGCAGATCGACGATATTCTCGACCGTGACGAACGAATGCGTTGCGCGAAAATGGCCGCCGAACGAATCGGCACCCAAATGGGATGCAATGGCCTTGCACGCGTGGGGGTTTCCCTCGATCCACGAGCCCTTCCAACCTTTCAGCAAAAGTAACAGGCTGTTACATTCAACGCCCGTTTGAACGCCGATTTCGACAAAGCGTTTGTCATTTGGAATGCGGTCAAAAATGGCAGCAATGATGCCGTCTTCGTCGGTTTGCGAATACACCTTATACCCGCTCAACCCAACATTGTCGGGCTGCGATGCAGCGATGCCTGCTTTTAGCCGAGCATATTCCTGCTCTTGCAAAATTGCATTGCCTTTGCGCAGTTCATGCACACCCGTCCAAAGCTGAAACGGCAAAGCGAGGCGCTTAAATAGACGCTTTATCATGGGGTATCCTTGCGAAAATTGCTTCGTGCCCCCCTTTCACAAGCCCGACCCATGTGTCAAAGGGTTCTTGCGGGTAGAGACCGCACACGAAGGATATGGCATTGAAAGTTACAAACGCGGCCTCGAATGCCATCAAAATCCTAATCGACGCGAGTTCTGTGACCAATCATCCCGATGGGCTTTCGACTTATATCGTCCAACTACTTCGTTATCTTCCCGCAGCGGCGCCCGATATGCGCTTCACCGCGTTGCTTAACCCTGAGGTGGAGCGCCACGACCTGAGTGAAGCGCTGGCACATGGTGGCATGGAGGTGCTTTACGCGACTACAGCTGCCATCGGACCGCGCCGCGACTGGCACATGCTGCATCACTTGCGCCGGATGCACGGGCAGTTCGATTTGGTCCATATTACCGCAATGACCTATCCATTTGCGCTGAAAGGCGGCGTTTGCACCGTTCACGATCTGACGTATCGGAAATGGTTTCATGGTCGACCACTGTGGCGCGCAGCGGCTCGGTTTTATTTGAACATGGTCATCCGCAACTGTGTCCGGAACGCAAGCGCCATTATCGCCGTGTCCGCAGAAACTAAGCGTGACATTGCTGAATTGGTCGGGATTGAACCGGACATGCTGACCAAAGCAACGGTGATCCACGAAGGGTGGGAACATATGCGCGACGCCGATATTAGTGCCGCGCTGCCCGATGCGCTGCCGGCCAGCGATTATCTGTTCTTTTTGGGTACCAACCGCGCGCACAAGAATTTGACGAACCTGTTGAAAGCATTTGGCCAAGCACGCGACAGCTTGCCGCCCGAAAAATTGCTGGTGATCACCGGATCAAGCGCAAAGCTCGATGAGGAGCAGATTGCACTCGTCGAGCGAATCAACTCCGCGGGTCGCCGTCTGGTGTTTACCGGCTTTGTTAGTGACCCGGTAGTGGGTGAGCTGTATCGCAACGCCGACGCTTTCCTATTCCCGTCGCTGAAAGAAGGATTCGGACTGCCTATCCTTGAGGCTTATTATCACGGCACTCCGCTGATTGCCGCACATGCGCCGGCGATACCCGAAGTGGCTGGCGATGGGGCGCTGTACTTTGACCCGTTGGACGTCGATTCGATTGCCGCGGCAATCCTACAATTTTACGCCGACCCGTCGCTTGGCGCGAAAATGGTTGAACGCGGTCGGCAAAGGCTGAAACAATTTTCGTGGGTGAAAGCTGCATCAGAGACTGTGGAAGTTTACCGCGCTGCGTTAAATTAGACTTTGGGCCTTGCCGCCATCAGCGCGGCATCGAACCGTTCGATCATCGCATCTATCCCGAAATCCGCAACGGATAACGGGCCGTTCGCCGCACGTTTCTTCGCTCCGTCGCGGTCAGTGGATAGTTCAATCAGCCTTTCGGCTAGCGACGACACATCGCCTTGAGGGGCAAGATAAGCGTTGTCTTCATTAAGCCACTGCCGGAATATCACATTGTCCCAAGCCAGCATGATCCGTCCCGCAGCCATTTGCTCCATCATCGCGTTAGACGTGCCGCCACCACCAGAGTTGGGATCAGACCGAGTCAAAGCCACGCAGACATCTAGGCCAGAAAGCGTCGCGGGCAGCTGGCTATTCTCGACCGGTCCATGCCAAGAGATATCACCGCGTTCTGCGGCTTCGCGTACCATGTTTTCCTGGCCGATATGACCGAACACTTCGAAACTGAATTGGTCGCGGTGCGGGCCGGATTTAATGTGCTGCGCCATTTTGATAAAATCGGCGATTCCTTTGTCGAGCGCCAGCCGTCCGATATAGGCGACTTTGATCGGGTGACCAAGTGTGGGCGGCAGAACGCGCCATCGTTCAAGATCAACGGCATTTTTGATAACCTCGACTTTTAGGCCGTATTGACCGTAACGCTCAGCGATATCATCGCCGTTCGCAAGCAGCAAATCGGACTGTTTCAGGATTAGCGCTTCGGTGCGGCGGACCAAAGGGCGCAACCATTTGGGAATACGATAGGTTTTTTGGTCAACCCAAATCGTCCGTAGCCATGTGACTTTGAACGCATTGCGGGTCCGCGGGCTTAGCAACACCATAAACAGTTCAAGAAACGTCCCCGCCGTAATCACAATATCGGGCCTTGGGTCGTTCGCTGAGGCTTTCACCGCAAGAAATTGCCGAAACATCGAAACTATTTGCGGAATTTTCTCGGGGTATATTGTGAAAAAGTGTATGCCCATGCGGTCTGCATTTGACCCTGCCTCGTTCAACAGCGCAGCAGTTGCATCCGCGTGATCGACGGGCCGAGCGCCAATAAACCGCAGCCGTGCACCTGGATATTGCCGCAGCAAGGCTGGCAAGAATTGATAGGCCCAAGTTTCAAGCCCGCCATCCGATCGCCCCATGCTCGATTGACACACGAACTCAATCTGCGTCCGGCCCAATGGGTTCAGCCTTTCATCGTAGCGACGATGTCGGTGATTTGGGCATCAGCCAAATACGGGTGCATCGGTAGGCTGAATACGCGAGACGTCAGGTCCTCTGACACCGCGAAATCGTCTGTTTGATAACCCAGATTGGCAAAAGCGATCTGCTGATGCAGCGCCTTTGGATAATAGATCATCGTCGGGATGCCTTTGGCGTTCAGGCGCTGTTGGAACTCTGTGCGCGCAGATGCATCGCGGGCGGTGACAGTGTATTGAGCCCATGCACTGACATGATATTCCGGGATGACAGGGGCAACCACGTCGATGCCTTGGTTGGCTAGCTCCGCCAAATAGCAATTTGCCACCCGCTGCCGCTCGCGCATTTCGTCGTCAAAAATGTCGAGCTTGGTGTGCAACACAGCGGCCTGCACCGCATCAAGACGCCCGGTAATTCCCATGCGGACATTTTCATATTTATCGTCGCCTTGGCCATGGACACGGATCGAGCGCAGCACGGTGTTCAACTCGTCGTCATTGACAAAAATCGCACCACCATCGCCATAACAACCCAGCGGCTTGGCCGGAAAAAACGACGTGCAGGCAATTTCGGCAAGCGAGCCCGAACGTGCATTATTCGCACTCGCACCAAAACTTTGCGCGGCATCCTCTATCACGAAAAGCCCGTGCGTGCCGGCAATAATGTTGATCGCGGTATAATCGGCAGTTAATCCAAACAGATCGACTGCGATGACAGCTTTGGGCTTCAGCGCCTTTAGTTCGGCCTCGGATAGACGCGGCAGCGGATGGATCGACGGGTCGGCTTTCGCCAACGCTTCGACCGCGCGCGACAAAGCAGCTGTGTCCATGTTGAAACTGTCCGCCGCAACGTCGACGAAAATCGGGGTCGCACCTACCGTAACAATCGCTTCAGCGCTTGCCATGAAAGTAAACGGCACTGTAAAAACAGCATCGCCGGGGCCGATACCCTTGGCCATCAACGCCATCACCAAGGCGTCGGTGCCAGAGGCGCACGATATACAATGCTTTACGCCGACATAGTCCGCAAGACGCTGTTCCAGTCGAGCGACTTCAGGGCCGAGGATAAACTGGCCACTACGCACCACCGCCAGCATCGCTGCCTCTACCTCGGGTTGAATGCGAACGAATTGGCTTTGCAGATCGATAAAGGGGATCATCGGCGTCCTGTATTTTCAGGGTTGTTGAGCAAGTAACTGGGCGGATAGCAGCTTGGCCACGCGCGTTCAATGGTGTAGGGGCGACGCGCTTAACTGGCTTGTGCGCACCGATCCAATAATAGGAAAACCCAAAATGTACCCCGGCAATCATCGCGTTTGCACCCGTTGCATCATGGACGATACTGCAGCGGACATCGTTTTCGACGACGAAGGCATTTGTAACTATTGCACCGAATTTTTGGTCCGGCTGGATCAGTTCGTCGATCCCGACCCCGTGGCGCGGCAACGCAAGCTTGATGAATTGGTCGTCAAGGTAAAGGAAAATGGCCGGGGCAAGCCCTATGACTGCATCATCGGTGTGTCCGGCGGTGTCGACAGCAGCTTCACTTTGGTAAAGGCCAAGCAACTGGGCCTGCGTCCGCTGGCGGTGCATATGGACAGCGGCTGGAATGCCGAAGTTGCGGCCAACAACATCGCCAACTTAGTGCGCGGGCTTAATGTCGATCTCTATACGCACGTCATCGAATGGCCGGAAATTCGCGGACTGATGGAATCGATGTTCGCCGCCGATGTCCGCGATGTCGAAGTGCTCTACGATAATGCGCTGGCCGGTGTCGTGTTTTCACAGGCTGCAAAGTATAAGCTGCATTACATTTTAGCTGGATCCAACATGGCCACCGAGGGCATGCGGATTCCAAACGAATGGACATGGCACAAGCTCGACAAGCGCAACATCGTCAGCATTTCTAAAAAGTTCGGTGGGCCAAAGCTGAAAACCTTTCCCGCGATCGGCACTATACAATATGCCAAACACATCCTGATCGACCGCGCTCACTGGATCGCGTTCCTCGACTATATCGATTACCGCAAAGACGATGCTGTCGCCGAACTGCAGCGCGATTACGGTTACAAGCCGTATGCCTATAAACACTATGAATCGGTCTTTACGCGGTTCTGGCAGGGCTACATGTTGCCGCGCAAATTTGGTTATGACAAGCGCAAGCCGCATCTGGCGACGCTCGTAATGACTGGGCAGATGACCCGCGACGAGGCGATGCAGAAAATGGGCGAAATTGCCTATCCCAGCCAACGTGATTTGGATGCGGATAAGCAATATTTCCTGAAAAAAATGGGTTGGAGCGAAGAGAAACTGGAGGCCTATCTGGGCCGTCCCGAAATCCGCCACGATGCCTATCCATCCGAAGCGGCATTGTGGGAAAAGCTGCTTGGCTGGTATCGTAAATTGGGACTCAAAGTTGGCCGAGTGCGCGGCTGATTAGTCCCAAAGCGCAGTCAATTCCTCGTAACGCGGATAGGTAATCAGCACCGCCTTTTGCGGACCTTGCCAAACACACCATGCTCCTGCAGCCACTGCATCGGCGCCTGCATCGACAGCATCCTTGATATGTTCGGTTCTGCCAATGCCACCGCCCGCGATCAGAGGCACATCAACAAGCGCGCTTGCCTCGCGAACCAAATCGAGATTCATGCCCGACCGCATCCCGTCGTGATCGACAGACATCAGCAAGATCTCACCTGCGCCATGCGCGACGGCCGCCTTTATTGCTTCTTGCCAACTCCGTTTGTCTTTCGCTCCAGTTCCATTGACCAGATGCATGCCGCCAAAGAACGACTTTTTCACATCAATTGATGCAACGACAGCTTGTTCGCCGGCGCGATCGGCGATGGCGCGCAATAAAGCGGGATTGTCGATTGCAGCGCTGCGTATTGCGACCTTTTCGATGCCGAGTGAAAACAGCGTCGTGGCATCCTCAACTGACCGGATACCGCCGCCCCAACATAAGGGCATGAAACATTCGGCGGCCAGTTCTTCGGCCAGCGCAAAATTGGGCGGGCGACCGTCGCGGGTTGCATCGATATCGAGAACGATCAGTTCATCTACTTCTTTCTCGTTAAAGATTTTAACCGCATTGATAGGGTCGCCAACATAGCTGGATTTCGCAAATTGGGTGGTTTTGACAAGGCCTTCGTTGCGGATAAGCAGCGACGGGATAACGCGGTGACGCAGCATGGGTTACGTTACCTTCATAAATTTGGTCAGTAAGGCCATGCCGAAACGATGGCTTTTTTCTGGGTGGAATTGCGCGCCCATCACATTGTCACGGCCGATGGAGGCAACGATTGGCCCACCATAATCGACCCGTGCATAGACGTCCAACTCATCGTCGCAATGCGCGCTATAACCGTGGACGAAATAGTAACGCAGTTCTTCGCCGCCGATGTCGAACAAGGGTGACGATTGCGTCGGTGTGGTGACAGACCAGCCGATATGCGGGATTTTGATCCGGGTGCCGTCCTGTGATTCCAGCCGCTTCACATCGCCGCCGATTAGGCCAAGGCCCGGCTTCAAGCCTTCCTCACTGCCCCGGCATAGCAGCTGCATGCCAAGGCAAATGCCCATGACAATCTGGCCGCGTTCGTGTGCCGCTTTCACGATTTCAGTATCCCAGCCGTTTTCGCTTAGTAGTTCCATGCCATGATCGAATGCGCCGACACCGGGCAGGATGATGTGCGAATAATCTTTCAGCTTTGCCGGTGTATCCACCAGATCCGCCTCGCCGCCGATATGGTCGATCATCCGCTTAACCGATTTCACATTGCCGAGACCGGCGGCAACAATGGCTATAGTCACATGGCTTCTCCGCTGAAGTTGCTTGCTCTATCGCGGGCAGTGCGAACTGACAACGCACAACTTCGGACAGATTGTGTCTGTAATTCGTCGTACTCCTCGACTAAAGAACGATGAAACAAGGCCATTGGCAAAGTCGGAGCAGTTTAAGCAATGTGCGGAATAACAGGCCTTGCCACCGCAGCGTCGGCCATGTCCGAGGCCGAAAGGCGGCAGATTGTGGAAACCATGAGCAGCGCAATTGCGCACCGTGGTCCCGATGGCTCGGGCATCTGGCACGATAAAGCGCACGGCATCTGCTTTGGCCATTTGCGCCTGTCGATCATCGACCTGTCAAGCGCCGGCACGCAGCCGATGACGAGCGACGACGGGTCTGTTGTCGTCACGTATAACGGCGAGATCTACGACTTTTCAGCGATCAGGGCCGATCTGGAAGCGGCAGGACGTAAATTTCGTGGGCGGTCGGATACCGAAGCCATCGCCAACGGCATCGCCCAATGGGGCATCGAAGCTTTGTGCGCGCGGATTGGCGGCATGTTCGCG
>JBEBKE010000004.1:0-50862 GCA_040079555.1 Sphingorhabdus sp.
CTGTACGAATGCACAAGGCTATTTCTTCGCCCGGCCACTGACGTTCGATAATGCTTATGCGTTTTTGGCAGACAGCGTTTCGGCGACCAGCTGATCAGCGATGGCATTTGCCCGATTAGCGTCAGGAAAGCCGTCTTCCACCCATTGCCGCTCTACCCGCTTCAAAGTTTCGGCCACTAATGGTCCCTTGGGCAACCCCCGTGACACCAACGCGCCGCCTTTAATCGGAAATTCTGGCGGTTGCCAGTTGTCGAGCGCTTCAACGCCGCGTTGCCAATCATCGTCGCGGCCATGCAGCAGGAAAATGTCCGTCGCGATTGCGGGGCTATATCGATAGCCGTATGCTCTGGCGGTTTTGCTATCGGGATCGTTTGTCTTTGCACGCAGGCACAGCTCGACCCGAGCCTTGTTTGAAAGCTTCAGTCGCGCTGCGACCTGTTCAACGATTGCAGGGTCATTGGGCAGGAGTGTGTTTAGCCTGCGCGCGGCCTTTGGAGTGGCAAAAACGATCCGCTCGCGGCTTAGCAAACGCTGTGTCCGGACCGAAGCATTAGGCGCAATCTCGGGCATAAACGCGGCGAAAATCTTGTGTTCGATCATTAACTGCACGCTGGCCAATGGGTTGGGTAATGCCAGCAGCTTCAATGTTTCGTCGGCAATGCGTTCCCGCGATAATGCCATCAGGCTCTTCGCCGCTGCTTCACAGGCCGCAATTGCCTCGGCATCAGGCGAGGATTTTCCAAATCGGGCGTAAAACCGGAAATAGCGCAGGATACGCAGATGATCCTCGGCGATCCGTGTCGCAGCATCGCCGATAAAGCGTACAACTCCCGCGTTCAGATCATCCAAGCCGCCAAAATAGTCGAAGACTTCGCCGCTATCGGGATCGGCATATAGCGCGTTGATCGTGAAGTCGCGGCGCGCGGCATCCTCTTTCCAGTCACTTGAAAACTTTACCGTCGCGCGGCGACCATCGGTCGAAGCATCGCGGCGCAACGTCGTGATCTCGAAAGTTTTACCAGACGACACTGCGGTGATCGTGCCGTGATCGATACCTGTCGGAACGGCCTTGATGCGCGCGTTTTCCAGGCACTGTATCACTGCATCAGGCGTCAACGCTGTGGCAAGATCAACGTCTGAAACTGGTAGCCCCAGCAAACCATCACGCACCGCGCCACCCACAATACGCGGCTTTTCATCGCCGACGCTCAGCGCCGACACAACGGCTTTTAACGCTGGTGCCTTAAACCAAGGCGCTTCGGTTAATGAAGCTCGGCTCATCCGCTAATCCTTCTTGCCAGATTGGCGATTATGCCTGCGGTTACACCCCAAATCCTACGTCCCTGCCAATCCATATCATAATAATGACGGGTCTGGCCCTGCCAAATCCCGCTTCGCCGTTGCAGATTGGCGGGGTCTAGCAAAAAGGCAAGTGGCACCTCGAACCAGTCGGATACTTCCTCGGAATTGGCAACCAACGGTAGGTCAGGGGGGATTACCCCCACGACGGGCGTGATGCGATAACCGCTGCCAGTGAAATATATATCGGCCTCGCCGAGGATGTTTACATGCTCGCGTGGCAGGGCCAGTTCCTCCTCCGCCTCGCGCAAAGCCGCCGCAACAGCATTCGCATCGTCAGGGTCGATCTTGCCACCGGGAAACGCAACTTGCCCTGCATGGCTGCGAAGCCAGTCGGGCCGCTGGGTTAGAATGACGCCGGGTTCCGCGCGGTCAGTAATCGGGATCAGAACTGCGGCTTCGCGGTAGTTTTGTTTGCCGTCCAAATGCCTTTCGTCTTCAACTTGGAAATCGCGCGCAGGGTCCAATGCAGCCGATATTTCTGCGCGCCAGCTCATACATTCTGTCCGATTGGAAAGAATGAGCCATTGCTCCAAAGCCCTAAAGGCGCGTTGTTTTCCTCCAGAGCCAATTCGGCGAGCTCATAATAGACCGATCTTGCAAGCTTCGCCCAAAGGCTGCCGCGAACATGGAGATAGGGCAGCGGGCGGAATTCCAACGCATGTTCTGCGTCTGCGATGACGAGATCGTCAGTATTTAGCCGGAAAGCTAAACTGCGCTGATCGCCGCTGCCTTCGTTGCGCAATTCCACGGCGATAAACGGCGCGTCCTCCACAGTGATCGACAAGCGCTCATGCGGCGTCACCAACCAATAGCTGCCGTCTGCGTCGTGGCGTAGCAGGCTGGAAAATGCTCGCACCATGGCAGCACGCCGGATTTCGCCGCCTTGATGAAACCAGCGGCCATCGGCGGCAATCCGCATTTCGCTGTCGCCCATTTTTTCGGGATGCCATAGGTCAATGGGTGGCAGTTTGCGGTCGGCCACCAGCTGCGCAATCTCGCTTAACCCTATCGAGGCCAATTCTGGCGGCGGTTCATAAGGCATCGGCGCGCTCCAACATTCCTGCAACCGGCAGAGTATGCCCGGCGGGGTTGCGGGCGAGCAACCGGTGCGCTTCCCATGGCCCAGGCATAGTCCATCCGCCTGTAAGATCAGCGGAAAAACCAAAGCGGCCATAATATTCTGCGTCACCGATCATGACCATCGGCGGCTCGCCAATGTCCGCCGCCGCAGCTAGCATGTGCAGCATCAAGCGGCTTCCGTGCCCCTCATTCTGACGCTCAGGGTGGACAGCGACCGGGCCTACCAAGACAAGTGGCGTGTCACCGATGGCAACGGGCCAGCATTGGATGCACGCGATGGGGTGATTGTCGGTTGCCAAAGCAAAAGACAGTGACGCGATAGGCTGGCTGTCAGTCCGCAATCGGTACGCAGTCCGCCGATGCCGATCTTCGCCGAACGCGGCGTCAAGTAGCGCCTCGATTTCAGTTTGGGAAACCGAGAGCAACGAAACCAATTCACCCATTTGCTGCCCGATCCGCCTTTGGCAGCAGAAACAATGTTAGCAAGGCTACCGCGCCGATGCAGGCGGCGATAGCAAAAGGTGCACCGGGAAAACGCACTGCTGCCCCAACCTCGGTAAAAGCGGCCAGCGAAAAGTTAAACGTAAACTGAGCCAACATCATCCCCAACGCCGACAGACTGCCGATCAGCCCCTGCAATTCGCCTTGTTGTGACGCTGGTGTTCGGTTTGACATCATCGCGTTTAGGGCGGGCGGCCCTAATCCCGCAAAGCCATTCACCAGCAAAAGGCCCAAGATAAACCAGCCATAGGGGATGAACGCGACGCACAGATAGCCGAAAATCCCGCTCGCCATACCGATATAGGCGGTTTTGCGTTCGCCTAAGCGCGCAATGGCCGGCTTGATGACGAAGGCCTGAAACACCACCATCGAAACACCGACGATGCCGAGCGAAATTCCGACCATGCGGCTGTCCCAGCCATATTGTATGGGCGCAAAATACGACCAGCTCGCCGGATAAACATTGCTGGCGATACCCCAGAGGAAATAGATCGCGGCGATGGGAATGATGCCGTTGATCCGGCGGAGCGAGGCAAAAGCGCCCAACGGGTTGGCGCGTTTCCATTCAAACGGCCGCTGTTGTTCCTTTGCCATCGTTTCGGGGAAAACGAACCAGCCGTAAATCCCGTTTGCAATGGCAAGGCCGCCAGCGACGAAAAACGGAACGCGCGGGCCAAAATCGCCAAGAAAGCCGCCAAGAACAGGTCCGAGTATAAATCCAAGGCCAAAGGCCGCACCGACTTTGCCGAAGCTCGACGCGCGATCCTCCGGCGTCGACATATCGGCCATCGCGGCGTTGGCAGGGCCAAACACAGCACCAAGCGCCCCAGCTAATGCACGCCCGACAAACAGCCATCCGATATTCGGGGCCAAACCCATCAATAGGAAATCTGCACCAAAGGCGAACAATGACACCAGAAAAATCGGGCGCCGTCCAAATCGGTCGCCCAAGTTCCCGACCATCGGCATGAATAAGACCGAAAACAGCCCATAGGTTGCCCCGATCCATGCGCCAATACGGGCAGCCTCGGCGGCATCCACGTGCGCCAAATGCCGGATCAAATTGGGCAGCACCGGCATGATAATGCCAAAGCCCATTGCATAGATCAGCACCGTCAACAGAATGAATCTGCTCGCGCGTTTTTTGGCGATAGGGTCCATAATGTTGCCTGCGGTCATGCGGCGGGCAATGTCAGCGGTGTAAAGCTTTGTCCATGTTTATTGCATTGGCTACGCCGCTTAGGCTAAGTCGCGTTCCAATAGGGCAGGAGCGAGCATATGACCGAAGACACAGCCAACGTTACCGAAGAAGCAGCGGTCGTCGATACGCCGATGGACAATAGCCCGATTGCGGCACCGGCAAAGGTATCAAGCTGGGCTGGTAAATTGGTACTCGCATTGGCGCTGATCGCCGCGTTCATCGGCCTTGCTGGGCCGGTTGGCGCTGGTTGGGGATTGTGGGATTGGCAGGCGGGGCTTGGTAGCCTGCGCTATTCCTTTTACCTCGCTGTTTTTGCGCTGGTCCTTGGGCTGTTCGTTGGTTGGTTGAACAAGAAACGCGGTATCAACGCGACGAAATCATTCCGCATCATGGGGATGATCGTGGCGCTTGGTTATGCCGGTTGGATGCTTAGCTGGGTTTATACTGCGCGATCAGTGCCTGCGATCCATGATATATCAACTGACCTTGCCGACCCGCCACAGTTTCGGATGCTTGCACTGCGCACTGACAATCTGGACGACGTACCGGGTGCTGACGATCCGGAAATGAAGGGGCTGAACCCGCAACAGCGTTGGGAATCGCTGCACCGTAAAGCCTATGGCGATGTCCGTACCGTTCGGATCAACGAGCTCGTCGTTGACGTCGTTGCCAAGGCCGAACGCCTTGCAAAAGCGCGTGATTGGAACGTTGCCATCGCAGACCCCATCGAAGGCCGTATAGAGGCGACTGCGACAACCGCTTTGTTCCGTTTTAAGGACGATGTCGTTCTGCGCGTCCGCCCGTCGGAGGACGGCAAAGGTAGCGTCGTTGATATGCGCTCGGTCAGCCGTGTTGGCGTCAGCGATCTTGGTGCAAACGCCAAGCGTGTACGCGCGTTCTTGGCTGACTTATCGGGAACGGTGACGGCGGGTTAGCGAACAGCTTGCGAAGATTTGGGCGTCAGTTTTAGCAATCGCCCTTTGTCGCCGTCTTCCAACAACCAGACCGCGCCGTCGGGGCCTTGTTCAACTTCGCGGATGCGTGTTCCCATGGGCCAATGGTCGGCTTTGGTTGCCGCTTCTCCGTCAATTTTGACGCGAACAAGCGATTCACCGCCAAGGCCGCCGATGAACATCGAACCTTTCCATTCAGGGAACATCGAGCCGTTGTAATACATCAAACCGCCGGGCGAGATCGCGGGGTTCCAAAACGCCTTTGGTGCTGAAAATCCGTCGCCTTCTTTATGATCGGGGATATCACGGCCATCATAATGATTGCCATTCGACACTTTTGGATAGCCATAATTAGAACCAGGTTTGACCAGATTCAGTTCATCACCGTGCCGCGGGCCCATTTCCTGATTCCACAATTGGCCTTTGTCATCAAAGGCAAGACCAAGGGGATTGCGGTGACCAAGCGACCAAATCTGTGATCTCACCGGATTGGCTGCATCGTAAAATGGATTATCCGTGGGCACAGTGCCATCGGGGAACAGTCGCACGACTTTGCCCAGATTGGCGTTCATGTCCTGCGCAGGATCAAACTTTTGCCGTTCGCCCGATGCGATAAATAGATATTTTCCGTCAGGCGAGAAAGCGAGACGGTGGCCGTAATGGCCCTGGCCAGATACTTTCGGGAATTGCCGCCAGATAACTTTTACGTCTTTCAACGCTGGCCCGCCATTGTCTGAGCTGAGCGTCGCTATCGCCACCGCCGCGCCAAAGCCGCCTTCGCCTGCCTCGGCATAGCTTAAATAGATCATCCGGTTTTCGGCAAAGTTGGGATGCAGGATCACATCACCCAGCCCACCTTGGCCGCCATAGGCAACTTTGGGCACACCTTTCACTTCAACAACTTCGCCCTCGGATTCCCATAACATCAGCTTGCCGGACTTTTCGGTGATTAATGCCTGATTGAACTCGGGAAGGAATGTCATCGCCCATGGTTCGTTGAAAGTCGCAATGTCGGTGACGACAAATGGCTTATCCGCATCCATTTCAGAACCAGCGATAACGTTGGATGGGCTGCACGCCGATGCGATTAACGCGGCAGTTAATAAAAGCGTTTTACGGAACATGGGGGCTCTCCTTCGTTGCGAGCTACATGAGAACCCCTGCGTTAAGTTGCAAGAGGGTTGCATTCGAATCATGCTGCGACTAAACGACCTACATCCCGACATTGCGAAACACTGAAGGGGCTGGCGCCAAACGGGGCCGGCGCAATCGGTCATTCGCGTTGTCCTAAAGAATATGGAAGCCAATGCCTAACCTTGATGCCTTAACAGCGATTATCGAACCCGAAGCCAAAGCGCTCGGCTTTGACATGGTGCGTGTTGCGTGGTTTCCAAAGGGTATTGATGGATCCGATCTGCCGACGCTGCAAATCATGGCGGAACGGCCTGATACACGGCAGCTTTCGGCCGATGAATGCGGCAGCCTGTCGCGCCGCGTCTCCGACATCTTTGACGAGCTTGATCCGATTGTCGAAAACTACTGCCTGCAAGTAAGCTCGCCCGGCATTGACCGTCCGCTGACGCGATTGAAAGACTATGCCGATTGGGCAGGGCAAGAGGGCAAAGTCGAAATCGACGAGCCTATTAACGGCCAAAAACGATTTCGTGGAAATCTGGATGGGCATGATGCCGACGGCAACGTCGCAGTCATCGACGCCTCTGATGTCCGCCACAGCATTCCGTTTTCCGCGATCATTTCCGCTAAGCTTGTCTTGACAGACCGGCTGATTGCGTCGACTGCGCCGCTCAACAGCGCAGGGGTCGACGAAATCGACGAGATTGAAGAATTCAACCCCGAACACGAACAGGAAGATTGAGCCATGGCAACTCCCATCGCCGCAAATAAAGCCGAATTGCTGGCCATTGCAAACGCGGTCGCCACTGAAAAGATGATCGACAAGTCGATTGTTGTCGAGGCACTTGAAGAAGCAATTCAGCGGGCGGCCCGTGCCCGTTACGGCGCCGAAAACGACATTCGTGCAAAGCTTGACACACAAACCGGCGACCTTCGCTTGTGGCGCGTTGTCGAGGTTGTCGAAGAGGTTGAGGATTATTTCAAACAGGTCGACCTGAAGCAGGCTGAAAAGCTGCAAAAAGGCGCTGTGGTTGGTGATTTTATCGTTGATCCGCTGCCTGCTGTTGATCTGGGCCGCATCGATGCGCAATCGGCAAAGCAAGTGATCTTTCAAAAGGTCCGCGATGCAGAGCGTGAACGTCAATATGGCGAGTTTAAAGACCGCGCGGGCGAAATCATCACTGGCGTCGTTAAGTCGGTTGAGTTCGGTCATGTCGTTGTCGATCTGGGCCGTGCAGAAGGCGTCATCCGCCGCGACCAGCAAATCCCGCGCGAAGTCGTACGCAATGGTGACCGCGTTCGTGCGCTGATCCTGAAAGTCGTTCGTGAAAACCGCGGCCCGCAAATTCTGCTCAGCCGTGCGCACCCCGATTTTATGAAAAAGCTGTTCGCGCAAGAAGTGCCCGAAATCTACGACGGCATCATCGAGATTAAAGCAGCTGCACGCGACCCGGGCAGCCGCGCCAAGATCGGTGTCATCAGCTATGATAGCAGTATTGATCCCGTCGGCGCATGCGTCGGTATGAAGGGTAGCCGCGTTCAGGCCGTCGTGCAGGAAATGCAGGGCGAAAAGATCGACATCATCCCTTGGTCCGAAGATGCAGCGACGTTTATCGTCAACGCATTGCAGCCTGCAACTGTTAGCCGCGTTGTGCTGGACGAAGACGAAGCACGCATCGAAGTTGTCGTTCCCGACGATCAATTGAGCCTTGCCATTGGTCGCCGTGGGCAGAATGTCCGTCTCGCCAGCCAATTGACCGGCCGCGCCATCGACATCATGACCGAGGCGGAATCGAGCGAGAAGCGTCAGAAGGAATTCGTTGAACGGTCCGAAATGTTCCAGCAGGAACTGGACGTTGACGAAACGCTGGCGCAATTGCTGGTCGCTGAAGGCTTTAGCGAGCTGGAAGAAGTAGCCTATGTCGCGCTGGAAGAAATCGCTGGAATAGAAGGTCTTGACGATGACATCGCGCAAGAGCTGCAAAGCCGCGCAACCGAAGCGTTGGAACGCAAAGAAGAAGCATCGCGCACCGCTCGCCGTGAACTTGGCGTTGAGGATGCGCTTGCTGAACTGCCGCATCTGACCGAAGCGATGCTGGTCGTGTTGGGCAAGGCTGGGATACTGACGCTCGATGATCTGGCCGATTTGGCAACCGACGAGCTGATCCAAAAGGCGCGCACCGAGCAACGCCGCAGCGACAATACCCGCCGCACTAACCGCGCCGAAGACAAGCCAGGCATTCTTGCGGTGTTCGCGTTAAACGAAGAGCAGGGTAATGAAATCATCATGGCCGCACGCGCGCATTGGTTCGAAGACGAGCCAGAAGCCGAAGCTGTCGAAGTTGTGGAGGAGGACGCAGTTGCAGCGGAAACCTCCCAATGAGGACCCTCATACTCCTGTAAGGAAGTGCATATTGAGCGGTGAGCGGGCGGAACAACGCCTGCTAATCCGTCTTGCGCTTGGCCCGGATAACAGTGTTGCACCCGATATCCTTGGCAAAGCGCCGGGCCGTGGTGCCTGGATTGGTGTGCCTGCCGATGAACTGGAAACTGCGCGCGCCAAGGGCAAGCTTGCAGGTACGCTGAAACGTGCGTTCAAGGCTGACGTGGTGTCGGTTCCCGATGACATCGTCGAACGCATACGCATCAATCTGGAAAAAGCGACGCTT
The DNA here is from genome assembly GCA_040079555.1 of Sphingorhabdus sp. GTDB lineage: Bacteria > Pseudomonadota > Alphaproteobacteria > Sphingomonadales > Sphingomonadaceae > Sphingorhabdus_B. The sequence continues at coordinate 8,901 of JBEBKE010000004.1, forward strand.
GATCGGCTGGGCTTGGAAGCGCGCGCCTCGAACCTTATATCAGGCGCAGAGAAAGTCGATCAGGCCGCACGGTCTGGCGTAGTGGCGTTATTGCTGCACGCAGCCGACGCTAGCAACGACGGTGCAGGGAAACGCGACCAAAGCTGGCGCGTGGGTTCTGATGAAGAAGGCAGTGGCAAGGCCGGGATTAAACTTCCGGTTGACCGCGACGCGCTTTCCGCCGCATTGGGGCGCGGAAACGCTGTGCATGTCGCGATAATCGACGAACGTGCTGCGGAACGGGTGAAACATCACCTCGACCGCTGGCTTTATTTTATAGGATGCAGTAACGGCCCCGGCGACGCTTCGGCGAATGTCCGTGCGGGAACCGCATCCAGCAATACGGATAGTTAAAGGCAAGGTCTGACCGATGAGTGATGAGAACGAAAATAAACCGACGCTGGGTCGCAAGCCTTTGGGGCTAAAGCTATCCTCGGGATCGGGTGCGGTGACGCAGACCTTTAGCCATGGCCGCACCAACAAGGTTGTGGTCGAGGTGAAGCGTAAAAAGCTTGTTGGTAAACCTGGCTATGCGCCAGAGCCAGAAGCTGTCGCGCCTCCGCCACCCCCGCCGCCGCCGCCGCCTGCGCCTGCCGCAGCGGCCGCACCAGTGCGTAAAGCCGCGCCCAATGGTGAGACACCGCAAGAACGCGTTGCCCGGCTTCAACTGGAAGCCGCCGAAGACCGCCTGCGCCAAGGTGAGGAAGCCAATCGCCGCGAGCAAGAAGAACGGCTGCGCGCAGCTGAAGAAGAACGTCGACGCGCAGAGGAAAATCGCAGGGCGGAATCCGCGCCTGCTCCAACTTCCGTACCTGCGCCAAAGGTTGAAGTCGCTGCGACAGAAGCGCCCGCCGAAGAAGCTGGATCGACGACTGCTGCGCCACCACCGGCCCGTCGCTTTACGCCTGTGGAAGCTCCAAAGCGTCCAGCCGCTGCACCAGCTCCCACCGAGCGGGAACGTGAAGAAGCCAAAAAGTCGCCGAACAAGACAAGCCGTGAACGGCCAGGCGATAATCGCCGCCAATCAGGCAAGCTGACCGTTACCCGCGCGCTTGACGGTGATGATGGTGCGCGTGCCCGTTCGCTCGCGGCGCTGAAACGCGCGCGCGAAAAAGAAAAGCGTCTGCATTTCGGCGGCAGCCAGCGTACGGCCCAGCCAAAGCAAGCCCGCGACGTTGCCGTGCCAGAGGCGATCACTGTTCAGGAACTCGCCATTCGGATGGCCGAAAAGGGCAGCGATCTGGTCAAGACGTTGTTCAAAATGGGCATGCCCGTCACGCTGACGGAAACCATCGATCAGGATACAGCGGAGTTGCTGGTCACTGAATTTGGCCACAACATCAACCGCGTGTCGGATTCCGATGTTGATATTACGCATGAAGAAGACGTTGATGCACCCGAAACGCTGAAGCCGCGTGCGCCGGTAGTCACTGTGATGGGCCATGTCGATCATGGTAAGACGTCGCTGCTCGATGCGTTGCGCGGTGCCAATGTCGTATCCGGCGAAGCTGGCGGCATTACCCAGCATATCGGTGCCTATCAGGTAAAGGCGAAGGACGGATCGCTGATTACGTTCCTTGATACACCGGGCCATGAAGCGTTCACGCAAATGCGTCAACGCGGTGCATCGGTAACCGATATTGTGATCTTGGTTGTTGCCGCTGATGACGGCCTGATGCCGCAAACCATTGAAGCGATTAAGCATTCAAAGGCCGCTGGCGTGCCGATGATTATCGCGATCAACAAAATGGATAAGGAAGGCGCCAACCCGCAAAAGGTTCGCGAACGCTTGCTGGAACATGAAATTGTCGTTGAGGCGATGGGCGGTGACGTGCAGGATGTTGAAGTGTCGGCTTTGAAAAAGACCGGTCTCGATACTCTGCTCGAAAAACTGGCGCTGCAAGCCGAGCTTATGGAGCTTCGCGCAAATCCGGATCGTCCAGCAGAGGCCATCGTTGTCGAAGCGCAGTTGGATAAGGGCCGCGGCGCTGTTGCCACTGTGCTTGTCAAACGCGGCACGCTGAAACGCGGTGACATCTTTGTTGTCGGCGGTGAATCGGGCAAGGTCCGCGCGCTGATCGACGATAAGGGGAAGCAGGTATCTGAAGCTGGTCCGGCTACACCGGTTGAGGTTTTGGGCCTTAGCGGTGTGCCGTCGGCAGGCGACGTTTTGACTGTGGTTGAAAACGAAAGCCGTGCGCGCGAAGTTGCCTTGTATCGTAAGGAACAATCAACCCGCAAACGGACCACGCAGATCGCGCCATCAGTCGAAAATATGTTTGCGCATCTTACCGGTACGCAGACGATGGAATATCCTGTGGTCATCAAGGGCGATGTTCAAGGCTCGGTCGAGGCAATCTCGACTGCGCTGAATAACCTGTCGACTGACGAGATCAAGGTCCGCATCTTGCTTGCTGGCGTTGGCGGGATCACTGAATCCGACATGCTGCTGGCCGCCGGTTCCAACGCACCGCTGATTGGCTTTAACGTGCGCCCGAATACGAAAGCTGCGGCTCTGGCCAAACGCGACAAGGTGCGCCTGAAATACTTCGATGTGATCTATCACCTGACCGCCGACATCGCCAAAGAGATGGCGGGCGAATTGGGGCCAGAAATCATCGAAACTGTCGTCGGTCGTGCCGAAGTCAAAGACGTGTTCAAATCGGGCAAGCGCGACAAAGCAGCCGGTTTGCTGGTCGTCGAGGGCGTTATCAAAAAGGGCCTGCACGCACGCCTTACCCGCGACGACGTTATCGTATCGAAAACTACAATCGCATCGCTGCGTAGGTTTAAGGACGATGTCGACGAAGTCCGTGCGGGGCTTGAATGCGGTACTGTGCTGCAAGATACCAATGACATCAAAGCGGGTGATACGCTCGAAATCTTTGAGGTCGAGGAGCGTGAACGGACGCTGTAATAGCGTTCGTTTTCCTCTGATAGAGAGGATGGGGCATGGCAGTTCATAATGAAGTCGCCGAAGGCCGCTCGGTCCGGTTGCTGCGCGTTGGCGAACAATTTCGGCATATCATGTCGGAGTTGCTGGCACGCGGAAATGTGCATGACGAAGTGCTGACTAGCCATAGCGTCAGCATAACTGAGGTTCGCATGTCTCCTGACCTGCGCCACGCGACCGTGTTTATCAAACCTTTGCTTGGTGCAAACGAGGAAGCAGTTTTAAAAGCATTGCGCACAAACACGGCGTTCTTCCAAAAGGAAGTCGCGAGCCGCATTCAGATGAAATATGCTGCAAAGTTGAAATTTTTGGCGGATGATAGCTTTGACGAGGCAAGCCATATTGAAAAGCTGCTTGCAGCGCCTAAAGTGGCTCAAGACTTGAGCGGTGGCGACGATTAAAACATTTTTTCCTTTGAAACGATGGCAGGTTTATGTCGTCGTTGTAACGTCGGTCTTGTTCGCAGGCTGCAATCGCGATGGAGATTCAGAGGGTAAAGTCAGAATCGCAAATCAAAGGGAACAGGCAGAGATTATTACTCACGTTCTTGCGCAAGCGATTGGACAATCAACTGCACCCAGACAAATTTTCTGCATAAGAAATAGATTCAATCGACCGTTCGAGTCTTTGCAGATGGAACAGAGCTCCCAGAATTCTCAATTTGCCCCAGAGGCTAAATGGTTTGAGAATAAGGCTGCGAATGACGCTTTTGGAAGACTGTTTATCAATGGAGCATCCGCCGACTGGGCAGAGTCTGGAGAAATACCTTTTCCTGTTCTAAAACAGAGATATACCACCTGTCCTAATAACACTGCTGTTCCTTTGGACCCTCAAGGCAACTTTTATAAATATCGCACGATTAGCCTGTCGCTGCCAATTGCATCCGGGGGTTTCGTGTTTCTGGAGAAATCTTATGGCTGTGGGCCTTTGTGTGCGTCCGGGGAATTGGTTGCTTTTAAGCGAAACGATGCCGGCAAATGGTATATTGTGGAGCACAGAGGATTATGGATAAGTTGAAACTCGGCGGCTTAAAAATTTCGGACCTTGGCTAAATGGCAAAGCTCTATTTCTATTACAGCTCGATGAATGCGGGCAAATCGACGACTTTGTTGCAGGCCGATTTCAATTACCGTGAACGCGGCATGGAAACGATGCTTTGGACCGCATCACTCGATGATCGGTACGGGCAGGGCTATGTGACCTCGCGGATCGGGCTAAAGGCAGATGCGGATAAGTTTGATCCTGAAACTGACCTTTGGGCGTCGATCACTGTGGAACATAATAAACGACCACTGGCCTGTGTGCTAATTGACGAGGCGCAGTTTTTGTCGCAGGCACAGGTGCTGCAGTTGGCACGGGTGACCGACGAGGCGGGGATACCAGTGCTGTGTTATGGCCTGCGTACTGACTTTGCGGCGGAGTTGTTCCCGGGATCGGCGGCATTATTGGGGCTGGCCGACAATCTGGTCGAGCTGAAAGCTGTTTGCCATTGCGGACGCAAATCGACGATGAACTTACGCGTTGATGAAGCGGGCAGGGCGGTCATTGACGGCGCGCAAACCGAGATTGGCGGTAACGACCGCTATGTCGCGATGTGCCGCAAGCATTTTATGGAAGCCCGCCAAGCCTCTGCCATTAACTGATTTATGCATGGCTGGATCATCCTTGATAAGCCCGTTGGCCTTGGCTCGACGCACGCGGTTGCGGCGGTAAAACGCAATTTGCGCCAGGCGGGTTTTGGCAAAGTCAAAGTCGGCCATGGCGGCACGCTTGACCCCCTGGCATCGGGTGTTTTGCCGATAGCCTTGGGTGAGGCGACAAAGCTGTGTGGGCGGATGCTTGATGCGTCGAAGGTGTATGACTTCACGATCAGCTTTGGGATCGAAACCAGCGGACTGGATGCCGAGGGGGAGGTTGTTGCAACCTCTGACCACCGTCCGACGTTGGCTGAAATTGAAGCTGTGTTGCCTCGCTTCACCGGCCCAATTGAACAAATTCCGCCTGCTTATTCTGCAATTAAAATCGACGGAAAGCGTGCTTATGATTTGGCACGTGCAGGCGAAACGGTTGAGATGAAAGCTAGACAGGTAACTGTCCATTCACTCATCGTTTCCTCTCCCCTTGCGGGAGAGGAAAGCGAAGCTTGCTCCAAAGGGGCTAGCGTAGCTTGGAGAGGGGGTGCACTCTCGCCCCCCTCTCCAACTGCGGCTATGCAGCAAGCTGCCAAGCCTTCGTGTCCTCTCCCGCAAGGGGAGAGGATCGCCTGCATCACCCTCACCGCAAATGTATCCAAAGGAACCTACATCCGTTCGCTAGCCCGCGACATAGCCTACGCCCTTGGCACAGTCGGTCATGTTTCCATGCTCCGCCGCACACGCGCAGGCCCGTTCAGCCTCGAACAGGCGATTTCGCTAGACAAACTGAACGTTTTCGGCCAAGGGCACCCCCAAGAAGACATTATCTTGCCGATAGAGGTAGGGCTGGTCGACATCCCGGCTCTCAATCTCTCCCCGGAACAGGCAAGGGCGATCCATGAAGGGCGCGTCTTGACCGGGATAGCCTCGAACGACGGGCAATATTGGGCGCGGGATGCAGAAATGCGGCCTGTTGCGCTGGTAGAACTGGTCGACGGTTTGTTAAAAACCGTCCGTGGCTTTAATTTGTAACACACGATGTTCGAAGGAAAAATATGTCTATTACTGCTGAACGTAAAGCCGAAGTTATCAAAGAAAATGCTCAAGGCGCAAACGACACGGGTTCGCCCGAGGTGCAGGTCGCAATTTTGACAGACCGCATCAAAACCCTGACCGAGCATTTTAAAGGTCATCACAAAGACAACCACAGCCGCCGCGGCCTGTTGCAAATGGTCAACAAACGTCGCTCGTTGCTGGATTATCTGAAGAAAAAAGACGTTGATCGGTACAATGCACTCATCGGCAAGCTTGGCTTGCGTAAGTAATTTAGCGAAGGCGGCCCCTGACCGGGCCGCTTTTTGCTTTTGGGCACGTTGCGTTGCGATGTGACCAAAGAAATGGGGCCTGCTCGCAATGAGGTGAGCATGCCACAGGGGCCAAAAGTGCTCCACCCGGTCCGGGACGGACACCCCGGAAAATGAAGAGGCCCCTTTACGCAATTGGGCGCAAAGGCATCTCAAGGAAAATCTATGTTTGATGTGAAAACTGTATCAATCGAGTGGGGCGGACAAACCCTGACACTCGAAACGGGCAAAGTTGCCCGTCAAGCCGACGGCGCTGTTATGGCGACCCTTGGCGAAACTGTTGTCTTGTGCGCCGTAACGGCCGCCAAAAAGGTGAAAGAGGGTCAAGATTTCTTCCCGCTCACCGTCAACTATCAAGAAAAATACTCCGCAGCCGGCCGTATCCCCGGTGGCTTTTTTAAGCGGGAACGCGGCGCGACTGAAAAGGAAACACTGGTTTCCCGTTTGATCGACCGGCCGATGCGGCCTTTGTTTCCAGAAGGTTTCTATAACGAGATCAACTGTATCGCGCACGTCATGTCGTATGATGGACAGAACGAGCCTGACATTTTGGCGTTGGTGGCCGCCTCGGCTGCGATGACCATTTCTGGTGTTCCGTTCATGGGCCCCATCGGCGCAGCACGCGTTGGCTATATCGATGGTGAGTACATCCTGAATCCTACTGACGAGCAAGTTGCCGCTGGCGACCTCGATCTGGTTGTTGCTGCAACCTATGACGCGGTGATGATGGTTGAATCCGAAGCGAATGAGCTTTCGGAAGAAGTCATGCTCGGCGCAGTTCTGTTTGCGCACGATGCCTGTAAAGACATCGTCAAAGCCATCGTAAAGCTGGCCGAACAAGCCGCAAAAGACCCCTGGGTTATGGCCGAACAAGCCGATCTGTCGGCTGCCAAAGACAAGCTGAAAAAGCTCGTCGGCAAGGATATTGCCGCAGCCTACAAGCTGACCGACAAGTCGGAGCGTAGCAACGCCCTGAACGAAGCCCGCGCAACCGCAAAGGCCGCGTTCAGCGACGCCACGCCGCAAGACCAGATGGCCGCTAATAAGCTGATGAAGAAGCTGGAAGCTGAAATCGTCCGCGGCGCGATCCTGAAAGACGGCAGCCGCATCGATGGTCGTTCGACCACGCAGATCCGCCCCATCGTTGCAGAAACGCACTTTTTGCCGCGCACACATGGCAGCTGCCTGTTCACCCGCGGTGAAACGCAAACGATCGCAACCTGCACCTTGGGCACTAAGGACGCTGAACAGATGATCGACGGCCTGAATGGCCTCTCGTATCAAAACTTCATGCTGCACTATAACTTCCCACCGTATAGCGTTGGCGAAGTTGGACGTTTCGGTGCGCCGGGCCGCCGCGAAGTGGGCCATGGCAAGCTTGCATGGCGCGCACTGAAAGCTGTGTTGCCGACCAAGGATGAATTCCCGTACACCATCCGCCTGACCAGCGACATCACCGAGTCCAACGGCTCGTCATCGATGGCGTCGGTTTGCGGTGGATCGCTTGCCATGATGGATGCCGGTGTGCCGTTGAAGCGCGCCGTATCGGGCATCGCGATGGGCCTGATCCTGGAAGGCAAAGACTATGCCATCCTGTCCGACATTCTGGGTGATGAAGATCATCTGGGCGACATGGATTTCAAGGTAGCCGGAACATCCGAAGGCATCACCACGATGCAAATGGATATCAAGATTGCCGGGATTACCCGCGAAATCTTTGAAGCTGCGTTGAACCAAGCCAAGGAAGGCCGTGCGCATATCCTTGGTGAAATGGCCAAGGCGCTTGATACTGCCCGCACCGAACTGTCCGACTTTGCCCCGCGCATCGAAACGATGCAGATTGATAAGGCAAAGATCCGCGACATCATCGGCACCGGCGGCAAAGTGATCCGCGAAATCGTTGCCACTACCGGCGCAAAGGTCGATATTGACGATGAAGGTCTGATCAAGATTTCGTCCAGCGACATCGCCCAGATCGAAGCAGCGCGTAAGTGGATTAGCGGCATCGTCGAAGAAGCCGAAGTTGGCAAAGTGTATGACGGTAAAGTCGTCAACATCGTTGATTTCGGTGCGTTTGTGAACTTCATGGGTGGAAAGGACGGCCTCGTCCACGTTTCCGAAATGAAGAACGAACGCGTTGAAAAGCCAACCGACGTCGTCAGCGAAGGCATGGACGTAAAGGTCAAGGTTCTCGAAATCGACCCACGCGGCAAGGTTCGCCTATCGATGCGTTTGGTCGATCAAGAAACCGGCGCAGAAATCGAAGACACGCGTCCTCCACGTGAGGAACGCCCACGCGGTGATCGTCCTAGTGGCGACCGTGGTCCCCGTCGTGAAGGCAGCGGTGATCGTGGCCGTGGTCCACGTCGTGATGGCGGCGGTGGCGGTGGTCGTGATCGCGGCCCACGCCGTGATGGCGGCGGTGAAGGTGTCGAGGGCGGAAACCCCAACCACGTTCCTGATTTCTTGAAGGATTAAGCGAAACGCAAAAAGGGGACATGCTATTGCGTGTCCCCTTTCTTGCACCGCTGATAAAGAGGGGCTGCTTCGGCGGCCCCTTTTTTATGTCACGCAAAGACGCGAAGAAATGCTGGCGATACAAAAGATAGCGGAGCGCCGACATTTGTGGCAGACGATCAGTATGAAACATAGCGCTGCAAAAACTGCCCTAGGCGCAAAGGCCTTTGCCGCGATCACAGCGGTCGAGGGGTTGAAGTTAAGCGCTGAAAGCAAAGCTCGCCTTTCGAATTTGAAAGCCAAGGGCCTCAACAATGATGAGCGCCGCGTAGAAATCATTCGCGCCTATCGGACCGCCCGATAATTGTGAGCGGAAACGCTTACGACAGCTTTGATGATCCCTATTGTTACAAGGGAAGTTTCGTTCTCAAAAACAGGGCGGGGGTGCGCGATCCCGAAGCGCTTGAAGGCTTCGAGTTGGAAATGTCATCGATCCGCGCAGAGGAGCCTTTGCCCAAAGGCGAATTCGACCCAGCGCATTATTGTTCCGTACACCGCCATCTGTTTCAGGACGTTTATGTCTGGGCAGGCAAATATCGGACCGTGAGAACGGCCAAGGACGGCAATTCATTTTGCTACCCCGAACATATTGAGTCGCAAATGGAGCTGCTCTTCGCACGATTGCATGACGCGACATTTCTGCACGGCGCATCACGAACCACATTCGCCGACGCGGCAGCGCATTTTCTAGGTGAACTAAACGCAATCCACGCATTCCGGGAAGGCAATGGACGCACGCAGCTAAGCTACCTTTACCTTATCGGATTAAGGGCAGGGCATCCCCTCGATCTGGCGCGTGTGCAGGCTCAGCCTATGTTGACCGCCATGATAACCAGTTTCCACGGCAAGTTTGCGGCGCTGGAGGCTGAGATAAAGCGGCTGTTAATCGGTTAAGGCGGCGTTGGATAAGGCAGCGGGGGGTAGGGGCGTAATTGGTATTGGATACTCGGAATCCTTGGTGTCCCCGGAATTCTTGCACTTACGCTGGCATCTTGTCGTCAACCCAGCAGCGCATAAGTCGGCGGATAAGCTCTCTTGCGTCGCGAGATTTCATAGGATTTTCAAAAGGTAAGGGCCTATGTCTGTGGAGAAAGTTTGCAGTGTCGCGAAAATGAACCAGTTCGGGTTTGGTTGCCCAACCTTTCTCAACCAGTATTTCCCAATTTTTGGCATTACCGCAGATTGCGTTACGCACATATTCGAAGATCACATATAGTTGCCGAAAGTCATAGTTGGCTTCGGCAAGCAACACTGATGCTTGCCTAAATTCCGGATCGACATCTGACAATGATTTTGCACGTTCTGCCGACGAGCGTTCCGGATTTATCGGCACGCCATCGACGGATGTTTTCATTCGTCCGCCGGCCATGACCGTGATTGCGGTTCCCACGGAAATAAATGCGTGCTTTCCAAGCACTGCACCGTCGGTCGCATGCTCTTTCACGTAACGACCAATACCCATTATAGGAAGAAAGGATACGGCGACTGCTAACGCTGCCCCAATATGCCGAAGTTCCGCCGCTGCACGAACTCTTGCTTCTTCAGCGCTTACCTCGCTGCCGATTGCAGCATTTGAAATGAAAACCGAGTCTTCTGAATCAACGTCTACTCGGATTTCAGGCAGGTGAACCCGAAGCAACGCAGCGAAGTGGTTGCCGCCTAAGACCTCGACGCTCCATCTCATTAAGTTTTCCTTGCATTAAAATCGCATTTTTTTAGCCAAACTAGCGAGCTCTGCATATATGGGCGACCTAACCCGCCGGCCAATCCCTCTGTGCATGAACCACAATCAAAATATGCACAACATCCCCGAACGGCTCATAGATCAGCCGGTAATTGGGATGCACGCTTAGCTCTTTTGTGCCGATCAGCATTCGCGGTCGCCCATAATTATAGCTTCGTCCCACCAGCGAAGGCCGGTGCCTATCTCGCCTGTCGGTTTAAGCGGAGAGACGTGATGGGCCCCAGCCTTCGCTGGGGCGACGGTTTGGTGGGTGAAGTTGCTTCACCCAACTCCGTTTGGGCTGAGCTTGTCGAAGGGTTGCCTTGCTTTTCTCCGGTGCACAGAAAAATACGGTGCTTCGACAAGCTCAGCACAAACGGTGCGGGAGGGCGCTTTGTGTCTTCGTGTCTTCGTGCGAAACCTAAAAAACAGCTGCCCTACAACCCCCAAACATCCCTAATCACTCTGTCCTCTGATTCTCCCGCAGAAGGACAGCCGCAATGACTGCCAAAACATCCATCTCCCGCACCAACGCTTTCTTCAAAGCCCTCTCCGAAACCGGTAACCAGACCATCTCTGCCGAACGTGCCTGTGTTTCGCGCAGTTGGGTTTCGCACCGTCGGCAGCGCGATCCTGCTTTCCGTGCGCGGATGGAGGATTGCATCGCAGAGGCGCGGGCGCGGCTTTCGGGGGCGGGTGGGGTGGCTTGCGCTCCGGTAGTTGGCGCGAAATGCGGGGTTATCGATGGGGAGGAGTTGGTGCTTCGTGGGTCGAATGGGCGGCTGGCGCAGGTTGCGCGGGCGCGGATTGGGCAGATTACGCCGCGCGTGGAGGCGCGGTTTCTTTCGGTGTTGCGCCGGACGTGCAATGTGAAAATGGCCTGTGTCGCGGTGGGGATATCGGCGGCGGCGGCGTATAATCACCGCGATCGCTGGGCCGAATTTGAACGCGCGTGGGACGTGGCGATACAGGATGGCTATTTCGCGCTGGAGGTGGCGTTGCTGGAAAACGGCATTCGCGCGCTTGATCCGCAAGCAGACGGGCTGGCGGAGGAGCCTGTATTGCCTATGCTGCCGATCAGCGCGGACGATGCGATCCGCATATTGGGCCAGCGCCGTTTCAATGTGTCAGGCTTTGGCAAGCGCCCTGGACATAAGCGGCGGATGCCGACCGAGGAGGAGACGAATGCCGAGCTGCTCAAAAGGCTGCGCGTGCTGGCTATGCGGGATGCGGCTGAGCTTTCGACGGCACAGCGCGCGTGGAAGGGGACCGGATAAGGCGCGGGTTCATCGTGGATACAGCTTGTCCCGACGAAAGGTCCAAAAAGCCTTGGCGGCGCGGCCAAGGGCTATTAAGGGATGCCCATGTTGAAAAAACTTTATGCACCGCTGGTCCTTGGCCTGTCCGCAACTCTGCTTTCGGGCTGTGCGATGCTGGGCGGCGGCGGTGGTGGTGGCGGTTCCGACACCAAGTACGTCGCGCGCGATGTGAACACGCTGTATAATGCGGCGAAAGAGCGGCTTGATGCCAACAACTATGAAGTGGCGGCGGCCCTTTTTGACGAGGTTGAGCGCCAGCATCCCTATTCGCCATGGGCGCGCCGTGCGCAGCTGATGAGCTCGTTCAGTTACTATATGGGTCAGAAATACAACGAATCGATTAACTCGGCGAAGCGGTTTTTGTCGATCCATCCGGGCAACAAAGACGCGCCTTATGCTTATTATCTGATCGCGTTGTGCTATTATGAGCAGATCAGCGACGTGACCCGCGACCAAAAGATTACCGAGCAAGCCTTGGCTTCGCTGGGTGAGGTGCAGCGTCGCTATCCCAACAGCCGCTATGCAGCCGATGCGGGTCTGAAAATCGATTTGGTCAACGATCACCTGGCGGGCAAGGAAATGGAAATCGGCCGTTTTTATCAGCGCCGTTCTTTGTGGCTGGCGTCGTCGCTTCGGTTCCGCGAAGTGGTGGAGAAGTTTGAAACGACAACGCATGCGCCAGAGGCCTTGTACCGTCTGACCGAAACCTATCTCGCGATGGGCTTGCCCGCAGAGGCAAAGAAATCCGCGGCTGTTCTGGGAGCCAACTATGCCGGCAGCAAATGGTATGAGCGCGCGTTTGAGCTGATGCAAAAGCACGCGCCTGCGGCGTGATTGCGCACAGATGCTGATTGCGCCTTTATGCTGACGGGATTGGCGATCCGCGATGTGGTGCTGATCGAGGCGCTGGACCTTGAATTTGAAAATGGTCTGGGCGTGCTGACCGGTGAGACCGGCGCGGGTAAATCGATCTTGCTCGATGCTTTGGGGCTTGCGCTGGGTGCGCGGGCGGAAAGCTCGCTTGTGCGCGCGGGTGCCGAACGGGCGCAGGTGACCGCAAGCTTTGATGCGCCGCCCAATGTTGCGCAACTGTTGACTGACAATGACATCGCAATCGAGGCGGGAGAACCGCTGCTCGTGCGCCGCTCGGTAAAGCGCGATGGCGGCAGCAAAGCCTTTATCAATGACCAACCGTGTTCGGCTGCGCTGCTGCGCGATATCGGCGCGTATCTGGTGGAGATCCACGGCCAGCATGATGACCGAGGCTTGCTGAACCCGCGCGGCCATAGGGCGTTGCTTGATATATTCGGTCGCTGTGATGTGGCTGGCGTATCGGCGCATTTTGCCGCGTGGCAAGAGGCGAAAACCCGGTTGGAGATCGCGCGCGAGAGTATCGAAAACGCAATGCGCGATCGCGAATGGCTGGAACATGCCGTCGCCGAATTGCTCGCGTTCAAACCGCAAGAGGGCGAGGAAGAGCAGCTGGCGGGCGAGCGATCCGATATGCAAAAGGGCGAACGGATAGCCGAAGATCTGAAAACGGTGCTGGAGGCGTTTGATGGCCCCAAAAGCGGCCTTGCCCTGATCCGGTCCGTCGCGCGCAAGCTGGACCGATTGGCCGACGCGCATCCGATGCTGGCCGACGCGCTGACCTCGCTGGATCGTGCGGTGATCGAGGCGAGTGAGGCGGAAGACAAGCTAAACGCCGCCGCGCGCGCGATTGAGTTTGAACCGGCGCGATTGGATGAGATTGAGGTCCGCTTGTTTGAACTGCGCGCACTGGCCCGCAAGCATAATGTCGCGCCTGATGCGATCCTGTCGTTGCAACAAAACCTGACGGCGCGGTTGGAATCGATACAGGCAGGCGGCGAGGGTCTGGCAAAGCTGGAAGCCGAAGTGAAGGCCAAGGCTGCCGCGTATCAAGAGCGGGCATTGGCATTATCCAAAAACCGCACCGCCGCCGCTGCAAAGCTGGACACCGCAGTCAAAGCCGAACTCGCGCCGTTAAAGCTGGATGCCGCGCAATTTCAAACGGCGGTTGAACAGCTGCCGAAGGATCGCTGGTCCGCAAGTGGCATGGACCGCGTTGAATTCCTGATCTCGACCAACCCCGGCGCGCCCTTTGCACCGCTGGGTAAAATCGCCAGCGGCGGCGAATTGTCGCGCTTTATCCTCGCGCTGAAAGTGGCTTTGGCGGAGGAAGGTGGCGCTGCCACGATCATTTTTGACGAAATCGACCGTGGTGTCGGCGGGGCGGTGGCGAGCGCGATTGGCGAACGGTTGTCGCGCCTTGCCAGCGGCGGCAAACAATTGCTGGCGGTAACGCACAGCCCGCAAGTCGCGGCTAAAGGGGCTGTGCATTACTTCATCGCCAAATCGTCTGAGGGAACTGTGACCCGTACCGGCGTGATCCGCCTGACCAGCGAGGGCCGCAAGCAAGAAATCGCGCGGATGCTATCGGGGGCCGAAGTCACCGACGAAGCGCGTGCGCAGGCCGAACGGTTGATGGAAGACGTATGAGAATTTTGGCGCTGACCTGCTTTGCCGTTTTGGCAGGATGTTCGACAACGCCCAGCGTGCCGCTTTCTCCCGCCGCCAGCTTTTTCAATAATCTGGGCCAGCTTTGCGGTAAAAGCTTTGCAGGCAAATTGGTCGCCGGCGACGACAGCGACGCCGATTTCGCCAAAGCCGATATGCGCGCGCATGTACGCGAATGCAGCAACAACGAAATCCGCATTGCCTTTGACGTTGGCGAAGACAGGTCACGGACATGGATTATCAGCGCAGTCGGCGACGGCCTGCGTTTAAAACATCGTCACATTTTGAAAGATGGGACTGCTGATCCGGTTTCAAACTATGGCGGCGATACAATAGATTTTGGTGAAGTCACACGCCAGGAATTTCCGGTCGATGATTTCTCTAAACAGATGTTCGTCAAAGAAGGCAGAACGGTTTCGACCACCAATGTGTGGGCCTTTGAGGTGCAGCCAGACGCTAGCCTGACCTATGAACTGTCACGGCCAAATCGGCTGTTCCGCGTGCAATTCGATCTGACTAAGCCGATACCGGCGGCGAAGTGAGTGCGCCGCACCCGCTGGATCGCCCGATTTGGAGATGTCTGAACGGGCGGCAATCGCATTTGGCCATCGCGAGCGGCGATGCCGTTCGAATTGACCCGCGATACGGCCCCTTTGCAACGGCGCGCGATCAAGGCCTGGACGCTCAGACAGCGTTAGCGGCGTTGCTAACCGATGCTGACGACACGCTGTGGGTGGTGGAAAGTGAGGCTTGGCCTGCGCCTGATGGCACCGAAATAGTTTTGCAAAAACAGCTTTTGCAAATGGTCGCCGAACACCCGCAAATGCCTTTGCTCAGTGACACTGCTGCAATCTTGCTTGGCGATGCCGATGTGCCCGAAATGACTGCATTGGCGCTGGCGACGGAACCCGGGCCTTGGGGGCCGCTCGCGCACCGATATGGTAATTTTTATGGCTTTCGCCTTGATGGCAAGCTTCAGGCGATGGCCGGAATGCGGATGCTGCCCGGAGAGATTTACGCAGAGGTCAGCGGCGTGTGCACTTGGCCGGAGTTTCAGGGTCAGGGGCTGGCAGGGCAGCTGATCCGCCGCGTGATGGCGGATATGGTGGAGGATGGTCAGACGCCCTATCTGCACAGCTATGCGGGCAATGCGCATGCCATTCGCCTATACGAATCCTTGGGTTTTCGGGCGCGTCGTGCCATGACGGTGACAATTATCCGCAAGATTTGAGGGCGCGAGTGACCAACCTGAACGAAGCCGATGCCGCAAACGAGCTAATGCGTCTTGCAAAGCAGATCGCCTATCATAATGCGCTTTATCATGCCGAGGATGCGCCCGAAATTTCGGATGCGGATTATGACGCATTGGTTCGGCGCAACAATGAACTAGAGGCGGCATTTCCACATTTAATTCGCGCCGATAGCCCGAATGCATCGGTCGGCGCGGCGGTTGAAAGTTCTCCGCTTTCCAAAATCACCCATGCCAAACGGATGATGAGCCTCGACAATGCTTTTAGCGACGACGATGTTGAGGACTTTGTCGCGCGTGTGCGCCGGTTTTTGAATTTGCCCGAAGGAACGCCGGTTGCGTTGACGGCGGAGGATAAGATTGACGGGCTGTCTTGTTCGTTGCGTTACGAAAATGGCGTGCTGGTGCAGGCGGCGACACGCGGTGATGGCGCGGTGGGCGAAGATGTGACCGCGAATGTGCGGACGATCAAAGACATCCCTCAGACTCTCACCGTTAGTGCTGAGCCTGTCGAAGCACGCCTCTCAGTGTTGCGCGAGGCTGAGAAACGCCATTCGACAGGCTCAGGGCTAACGGTTTCTAATCAATCCGATATTCCATCCGTCTTCGAAATTCGCGGCGAAATCTATATGGCGAAGGGCGATTTTGAAGCGTTGAATGCGCGCTTGCTTGCGGACGCTGATGATCCCGAAAAAGCCCGCCAGTTCGCCAATCCGCGCAATGCAGCGGCGGGGTCGTTACGGCAAAAGGACGCGAGCATTACAGCGTCGCGGCGTTTGCGTTTTCTGGCGCATGGTTGGGGCGAGGTGAGTGCCTTGCCCGCTAAGAGCCAGTTTGATGTCATGAAAGCGATTGAGGCATGGGGCGTTCCCGTGTCACCTTTGCTGCTCCGCGCCGATGGTGCCGCAGAGGTTCTAAACCATTATTGCAGCATTGAATCCCAACGCGCTGATTTGCCTTATGATATTGACGGCGTGGTGTACAAAGTAGACCGGCTAGATTGGCAAGAACGGCTTGGCTTTGTGGCCAAGGCTCCGCGTTGGGCGATTGCGCATAAATTCCCGGCGGAACAGGCCGAAACCACGCTGGAGGCCATCGACATTCAGGTAGGCCGCACCGGCAAATTAACCCCCGTCGGGCGGCTGACGCCTGTGACCGTCGGCGGTGTGGTTGTGTCCAACGTGACGCTGCACAACCGCGACGAAATCGCGCGACTGGCTGTCCGCCCGGGCGACCGCGTGAAGGTGCAGCGGGCAGGGGATGTGATCCCGCAGATCGTAGAAAATTTGACGCAGGACGCGGATCGCGCCGCCTATCATTTCCCCGATCATTGCCCCGAATGCGGTTCCGAAGCGATTGCCGAAGAAGGCGAAGTCGATGTCCGCTGCACCGGCGGATTGGTGTGCCCTGCGCAACGCGTTGAACGGTTACGGCACTTTGTTTCGCGTGTTGCACTCGACATTGAGGGGTTGGGCGAAAAGACGATTGTTGAATTTTTCGAACTGGGCTGGCTGGAAAGCCCCGCCGATATTTTTCGTCTAAAAACAAGGCGTTCAGCAATATTATCGCGCGAAGGTTGGCAGGATAAGTCTGTGGATAACCTGTTGGCAGCGATAGAGGCGAAGCGTGCGCCCGACGCTGCACGGTTGCTGTTCGGGCTAGGTATTCGTCATGTTGGTGCCGTGACCGCGCGCGATTTGATGAAGAACTTCACATCGCTACCGCGCCTGCGCGATGTGGCTACCTCGGACGATGGCGAGGCCGAATTGACGCAAATCGACGGTGTTGGTCCGGTGGTTGCCGAAGCGCTGCGCGAGTTTTTCCACGAACCGCATAACGCAGCGGTGTGGGAGGATTTGCTGAGCGAAGTTTCACCGCCCGATTACGTGGTCGCGGTCCGCGCATCGTCTGTGTCAGGTAAAACCGTGGTGTTCACCGGTGCGCTGGAAACCATGAGCCGCGATGAGGCCAAGTCTCAGGCAGAGGCGCTGGGTGCGAAAGCGGCAGGGTCAGTTTCCGCAAAGACCGATTTGGTTGTCGCGGGGCCGGGAGCAGGATCAAAGCTGAAAAAGGCGACCGAGTTGGGCATCGAGGTGATCGACGAGGCCGGTTGGGCTGCGATTGTGGCGGGTTCTGGTTGAGGTGTTTTTTAACCGAGCCAATGAGCGCATAACTCAATTCCCAAACACCGTCGCCCCGTGCTCGACACGGGGTTTGGCTTCTGGACGCTGAGAGAAAAGCCTAACCCCGTGTCGAGCACGGGGCGACGGGAAGTTGGATTGGTTTGTCGCTGGGGCTAAAGCTATAGTGGCGGTGAACCCTAAAACCACCGCATCACCCCGCCGGGCATTGGCGTCCACGCACCAACACGCACGCCCGCTTTGCGCAACACACGTGCGGTCCATTCGTTGCATGTGTTCAGAGCGGAATATCGCCCGATGCTGTCGTAAAAAAGATTGTCCGCTCCATAGGCTGGATAGGCGATGCTGGTTCCGTTCTGTAACACAAAGCTGGCGCGTATTTCGGCGATAATCTTTCGGTATTGCGCCAGTGTCACGTGAAACGATTTGCGGATACGGCTCGGCTGTGGGTTGATGCGATGATAGACATGCAATGTGGTTTCATCAGACCCAATGATTGCCGATCCGATATCTCCGCTGCGCACATCGTCCCATGTTTGTGCGTTGCGATAGACCGCTTTGTGGCCCCAGCCGATCATCGCATGCGTTCCGTAAAGATCGCGGTTGGCCAGATGTTCTGGGCGGATAAGGTCGGATAAATCTTCACCAGCCGCAGCCATGGGGACGATCAGGCTGACATGGACGCCGTTTGTTTCGACAAACAGAGTTATGCCGTCGCGCGGCTCTTTCCAGTCGGAATTGGCGGGGATCAGGCTGCCGATTAACGCGGCGAAGAAATAGAGGCCGATCACCAAAAATGGCCAGCCCACTATCGCCCTGATCGCACTCCACCGGCTGTTGATGTGAAACAGTTTCAAGTGTAACCAAATCCCTATGGCCGAATTCAAGCATGTCTATGACACACCGCCGATGGGCGCAAATGCGGATTGGACGATTCCGCAAAATTGGGATGCGTTCAGTGCCGATGAACATGCGATGTGGGATCATCTGTTCGCGCGGCAATCCGCTATGCTGCCGGGCAGAGCGGCTGACGCGTTTTTGCGCGGTATCGATGTACTCAAACTCGAAAAACCGGGCATCCCGGATTATGCCGAACTCAACGCGCGGTTGATGACGGCAACGGGATGGCAGGTTGTGTCGGTGCCGGGGCTGGTCCCCGATGCGGTTTTTTTCGATCACCTTGCCAACCGGCGTTTTCCTGCGGGCAATTTTATCCGCACGCCGCAGCAGATTGATTATCTGGAGGAACCTGACGTTTTCCACGACGTGTTCGGCCATGTGCCAATGCTGGCTGATCCTGTGTTTGCGGATTATATGGTGGCTTATGGCAAAGGCGGGCTGCGCTCGCTGGGTTTTGGTGCGCTGCATAAACTCGCGCGGCTCTATTGGTACACGGTGGAGTTCGGGTTGATTCAGGAGCCTGCGGGATTGCGCATTTATGGCGCGGGCATCGTATCAAGCTATGGCGAGAGCATCTTTGCGCTGGATGATCCCAGCCCAAATCGCATCGGGTTTGATTTAACGCGATTGATGCGCACCGAATACCGGATAGATGACTTTCAACAGAATTACTTTGTGATCCCGTCGCTGGAGCATTTGCGCCGTGTGACCGTGGAGACCGATTTTGCGCCGCTTTATGCGGAATTGGAGCGGTTACCCGACATCCCAATCGCCGATATTTTGCCGGATGATGATGTCATCACCCACGGCACGCAAGCCTATGCGAATGCCAAGGCCCAATAAAAAACCCCTCCCGGTTAGGGGAGGGGCTAGGTAGTTCCGGCGGTGATCGGGGGATCGGTTTTTAAACCGCCGGACAGGGATAGTTTACGGTAGCAATACGGAATCGATCACATGGACGACGCCGTTCGATTGCATGACATCAGCGGTAGTGACAGCGGATTGGCCACCCTTTCCGTCAGTAATCACGATGCTGTTGCCCGATAGCCGCGCAGTGATCTTTGCGCCTGCTACGGTGGTCAGCGTCGCTTTGCCGCCACCGGCCTTGATCGCTGCCATCACGTCCTTGGCGGTCAGTTTTCCGGCAACGACATGATAGGTCAAAATGGTCGTCAGCGTGCCCTTGTTCTCTGGCTTCACGAGCGTTCCGACGGTACCTTCTGGCAGTTTTTCAAACGCGGTGTTTGTTGGCGCGAAAACGGTGAAGGGGCCGGGGCTGGCGAGGGTGTCGACTAAACCTGCTGCCTTAACGGCGGCGACCAATGTAGTCAGGTTCGGCGCGGCAGAGGCATTTTCGACGATAGTCTTACCCGCCATCATCGGCGCGCCGCCAACACTGGGGTTCGACATATGATGATGGTTTGCAGCGACCATTGCAGGGGCAGCGACGATGAGTGCGCTTGCGAGAATAAGCGAACGGGAAAAGCGAATGTGCATTGGGGCATCCTTCTTTGAAAAATCGGCACGCCATTTTGTGCGTGCTGTTTTCAAGAACGGATGTTGGTTTGGAATAGATGCAAATAGGCGAGAATTTTTTTTGCTTTTAGCCGGTACGCCTAAAGAACAGTGATCTTCCCACTGGCGATAATCGGGCCGGTCGCTTTGCCACCCGGCGCGCCGCCTGCTGGTTCTGGCGTGATTGCAAGCGTTCCGCCCGCGGCCATAAACTCGCGCATTTCGGGGATGACGGCGACAAGCGTTGGTTTGCCAACCGCCATCATCCCCAATGACCGCGCTTTGCCATCGGCAGGGACGATCCACAATTCTGGATACAGCTTTCCGGTATCGAGCGATACTGGCGTCAACAGCAACTCGCCGCTTTGCATGTCATAGCGTGCGGTGATCGCGGCGTTACCGTTTTCGCTACCCAAGGCAGCGACCAAGGGCGCGGGCGTGTCGATATTGGGAACGAACGGTTGTGCCCATAGCAGGACGCCGAAATAGGCAGCGACGCCCATGCTTGCGACGGCCAGCCCCTGCCACAGGCGCAGCTTTCCGCGGCCGACATCCTGGCCGGTTGCGCGCGGTAACGCTGCGCTGACGTTGGCCCATAAATGAGCTGGCGGTGCAGTATCAGCACCGCCCGCCATCGATGCCAGCCGATCGCGCCACGCGTCAACCTCTGCTGCAAATGCTGCATCGGTGGCAATGCGTGCCTGTGCTGCCGCTTGCTCGGCTGCATCTAACAGGCCGAGAACATATTCGCCAGCAAGGGCGATGTCGTTTTCGCTCAGCATCTTCATGCCTCCCCCTCCATACAGGCGCGCAGTTTTATCAGCGCGCGGCGAATACGGCTTTTTACCGTTGCAAGAGGTGCCCCCTCTGTATCCGCCAACTGCAAATAGGTCGCGCCGCCCAGAAACGCAGACCGAATGAAATGCGCATCGCGGTCGTCGAGACCCTGAATACAGCCGTGTAGCTGATCGTCTTCGCTGGCGGCAAACATTTGCGCATCGGCGCGCGGTGCCGTGTCGGCAATCTCGCCTGCATCCTCAATCGGTGTGAATTTCGCTTTGCCAGACGCACGCAGCCGGTCGATGGCGCGGTTACGCGTCACCGCGACAAGCCAGCTGATCGGGCTGGCGCGTCCAGGTTGGAAACTCGCGGCGCGGTTCCAAATAGTTAGATAAGCATCTTGCAAAGCTTCCTCGGCCTCATGGCGTTCGGGGAAGATACGCAGGCAGACACCAAATAGTTTCGCCGACGTTGCGCGGTACAAAGTTTCAAACGCCGAACGGTCGCCTTTTCCCGTGCGCAATAGCGCCTCGGTAAGCCGGGCGCGGCGGGCGTCGTCGATAGGGATGGTGTTGTCGTCGGAAGCCATTAACTGTTGATATGGTGCATCACGCTGCACACCGCAAGCGTTACCATGTGCCAAAATCGCCGGGTGGTTGGCTGGTCTTGCCGCTGGCGCGAAGCGGACGTTGCCAGCTGTAATTCCGGCGCTTTACCAACCAAAGGCACGGCCAGTCGCCGCTATCGATCCGTTTGTGCAAGCGAAAGCCCATGCGGCGATATTGGCTCAACACACTATCTGCCTGAGTATTCAGCAGCCCTGCCAAAATGAGCGATCCGTTTTCGGGCATGACCGCAGCAAACGATCCGGCGAGTTCGACCAGCGGCCCCGCCAAAATGTTGGCGATGACAAGGTCATAAGGCGCGCGACTTTGTAGCAAGGCGTGATCGGTCCCTTGCGCAACGCACAGTGCGACACGGCCCGCATTATGCCCCAAGGGAACCGCGTTGATGCCTGCGTTATAGGCGGTCACGTCGATGCTGACAGGGTCGATATCCGAAGCCGTCATATGCGCACTGGGCCAAAGACTGCGGGCGGCGAAAGCCAGCAAGCCTGTGCCAGTGCCGATGTCGGCGATGTGATCAAAACGCAGGCCGGACGTTTTCATCCGGTCGAGCATCGCTAGGCACCCGCTGGTCGTTTCATGCCCGCCCGTGCCAAAGGCTTTACTGGCTTCGATTTGGAACACGGTAGCCCCAGTTGGAACTCGCCCTTTGTTGTCGCTGGTGTGGACATAGAACCGACCAGCTTGAACCGGCTTCAGGCCCTGTTGGCTCATCACCAGCCAGTCGTCATCGGGCAGCAGGTCCAGTACCGGCTTTGCCTTTTGTGCGCTGGGAAGGCGGCCTTGCAATTTCGCCAAAACGTCGTTGTCAGGCTCGTCGGCAAAATACGCCTTCACCTGCCATTTAGCATCGTTAAACGCTTCGACTTCCTCGGCAACAATCGTCGGCATCGGGTCAAGCATCGCGACCCATTCATCATCGAGATGCAGCGCCTCGGCTTCGGCGCGGGTGCAAGGAAGCGTGAATAACCAGTTCATTATTCCGCTTCTTTGGCAAGGCGTGTGTCGAGGCGTAGCTTAGCCGCGGTGACATATTGCTTGCACCGGCTTTGATCGATCAGCGGCATTTCTCCAGCCAATCGTTCGAAGAAATCGCTTTGAAATGGATGCGGGCTGATCATGATGTCGCAATCTTTGATCGCCTCTATCCGCGCCATCGACCTGCGCAAAGTCGCGACATAATCAGGATGGTCGCTGAACCGATAGGCATCGGCGGACACTGCGTTTAAGCTGTCTGCATAGACGATCGTGCGGCATTCGGTTTTTTCGCAAGATTTCCAAATATAGCTGGTTCCGCCGGGAGAATGACCAGGCGTGGCGATCACCGTCACGACCTGATTGCCCGACCGCAAAGTATCGCCGTCGCCGATCAGAAAATCAGCCTGCACGCCCGGAAAGGCGGGATGAAGGCCATGTTGCGGATCGCTGGGATCGGGTAAGCCTGATGCCATCGCGGCAAGTGCTGGCTGGCGGGCAGCGAATTTCGACTGGGTGATTTGCTTCAACTGCGAAATGCCGCCAGCATGATCGAGATGTTCGTGCGTTATTAGCAAAAGCTTCACGTCTTCGGGTTTGAAGCCAAGCTTGCGGATGTTCTCAGCAATGCCTTCTGCCGCTTCATTCGTCGCGCCGTCGATCAGAAAATGACCCTCTGGCGTCGTAATAAGCAGCGCAGTGATACCGCATGTGCCGACCATATAAGTATTGCCAAAGACGTGCGCTGGCGGGGCAGGGTCGCTCCAGCCATCGCGTTCACCGCAGGCGGTTGTGATCGATTCAAACGTCTTTGCTACTGTTGTGGTTTCTTGTTGAACTGGCGCGCAGGCGGCCAAAGCAACCGCCGCCAAAATCGACCATTTACCGAACATAGCTTGCTCCATTCACATCTAACACCGCGCCGGTCATCGACGGCGGCGCATCGAATACACAAAACGCAGCTATTGCTGCAACTTCTTCTGGCATTGCAACACGGCCAAGCGGGATGTCAGCCAGCAATTTATCGCCGCCACGACTTTCCAGATAGTCGTCCGCCATTCCTGTCATGGTGAAGCCGGGGCAAATGGCAAAGGCGTAGATCGATTCTCTCGCATAGGCCCGCGCAATGGTTTTGGTCATTGCGACCATACCGCCCTTTGACGCGGCATAATGCCAATGCGCGGGGCTGTCGCCGCGATGGGCTGCGCGGCTGGCGATGTTGAGGATGCGACCGCTACCGGTGCTTTGCATGTGCAAAACCGCATGGCGGCAGAATTGGGCAGAGGCGGTCAGGTTGATCGCCATTGTCCGTTCCCAATGGTCGAGCCATTCGACTTCGCCAGCATCAAGGGGATTGGGTTCGAATACACCTGCGTTGTTGATCAGCGCATCGATACGGCCATCGAGCTTTTCAAGCGCAGCGCGCCAAAGTTCAGAGGGGACCGTCGGATCTGAGAGATCGCCATCGGCGCTGGATAGCCCGACAACACGCGCGCCGCGTTCGATCAGGGTGGTCTCGATGGCTTTGCCGATGCCCCGGCTCGCACCGGTCAGTAATATGTGGAGGGGATTGTCGTTCATCCCGACGGTCTACGGCATCTGCGACGAAAGGTGAATAAGGAACCGTTAGTGCTGAGCTTGTCGAAGCACGCTTTCAGACGCAGCGCTTCGCTGTGGGACGTGCTTCGATAGGCTCAGCACATTTATTGCAGCGTTTGGACTCAACGCATCAAATTACTAACGAAACGCCCTGCATTGGCCTGAAGCGCCGAAATCTTGGATTCCACATCGGCAAAGCCTTGTTCAAGCATGCTGATTTCGGACACGACATTTTCGGTATCGGCGCGAATTGCCGAGATGGTGTTGGACATCAGATCAGCAGCGAGGGCGGTTTCATCCACCGATGCGGTGATCATCGTTACCGTCTGCGCCTGTTCCTCCATCGCGTGACGGATACGTTCGGCGCTATGGTGTACGTCTTGAACAGTGGCACGGATTGAGATGTTGGATTCGACCGATGCTTTGGTCGCGGATTGGATTGCCGCAATTTTCTCGGCAATTTCGTCGGTCGCTTTCGCGGTCTGATTGGCCAGGCTTTTTACTTCCTGCGCAACGACGGCAAAGCCGCGTCCGGCATCTCCGGCACGGGCCGCTTCGATTGTCGCGTTAAGCGCCAGCAAATTGGTTTGCCCCGCGATATCGCGGATTAAGCCAAGGATAGATTCGATCGATTTGGATTGGTCAGACAAAGTATCGGTGGCCTCAACGGCTTCTTGCGCGCGATCGGTTGCGCGGTTGGCGACTTCTGCGGCAAGTTCGACTTCGCTGCGGGTGTCTTCAATGGCGCGGATCAGGCCCGCGGCGGTTTGTGCTGCCTCGCGCATCGCAACGGCGGATTGCTCCGATGCGGTTGCGACTTCGGATGCTTTGCTCAGCATCCCTTGCGCAACGGTGCTGCTGCCTGCTGCTTGTTGGCGCAAGATGTTGGCTTGATCGGAAATATCCATCGCAGTTGCGGCAATATCATTGTCGAATTGCGAGGTGAATGCGACCTGTTTGTCGAATGCTTCGTTGGATTGGAAATGCGTATAGCACGCGGCCATGATCGCTAGATCAGCGTTTGAAAAGCGAACAACGGCCTTGGAAAGCCTCAGAAAATCTTCTGAGCTGCGGTCAATCGATGCACCCAGCGCCAGATGATATTCGATGCTTGTGCTTGCCGAGGCCGCCAGAACATCGGTCAATGGTATGCCGCGTTTGCACGCGTCGATCACTTGCGCTTGCAACCCGCTGCGCCATTCTGTGCCCGTCGCATTGCGCAGCCTGTTGCGGATGAATTCGGCGGTGCGCACGACCATTGCCGTGCGAATGTTCGGATTTTCCAATTCCTCGAACTTGCGCATTCCGGCCCAATAGTTCCAATAGGCGGCTGCAATATCGGGTATCCGTTCGTCGATCAGATTGAGTAGTTCGACGCAATCCGAAGCAAGCGTGCCGTCAAAGTCAAACTTTTGGACCACATTCTGTGTGGCCTCGGCCAGTGCTTTTTCAACGTCAGACATGCGTAGCTCCGTATTCCACCCATATCGGGCGCTGGTCATTTAGAGGTTACACTAGGCTACAATGGTTAACGCGGCGTTATCCATAGCGTAGGGAATTGCAATCGCGTGCCCCTTGCGCAGGGCGACCAAAGCATTAAAGAGCGAGGCAAATCACAGCAGCAGGGAAGCGTTTGCTCATGGTACAAAATCCGAACCGGCCCGTATCGCCGCATTTAGGCGTCTATAAATGGGGACCGCATATGGCGATTTCCATCATGCACCGCGCCACCGCCTTTGTCTTGGCGACCGCGGGTATGATGACGTTATTGTGGTGGCTGTATTCGGTGGCGACCGGGCCAGAGGCGTATGCCAGTTTCCAATCCTATGTCGTCAGTGCGGGCGACGGCGCGACTTCGTGGCAGACCGCTGCAAACTGGTTTTTCCGGCTTTTGGCCGTTGGCGTAACCTGGAGCTTTTTTCAGCATTTCTTTTCGGGCATTCGCCATTTGCTGATGGATATGGGCGCCGGTTTTGAACTCAATACCAACAAAACATGGTCTTTGCTGGTCTTTGTCGCATCGGTATCAGCAACGGGCATCACCGCGTTGCTGGTCGCATCGCGTTATATAGGGAATTGATCGATGGGTAACGGAACCGGTATCGGACGCGTTCGCGGGCTTGGCTCGGCGAAACATGGCGGCAAGCATTGGATTGATCAGCGCCTGACCGCAATCGGCAATTTGTTGCTGACTAGCTGGTTGGTGATCTCGCTTTTGGTGCTACCTAATATGGAGCATGAAACCGTCGCCGCGTGGCTGGCGCAGCCTTCGGTCGCTGTGCCAATGATCCTAATGCTGATCAGCATTTTTTGGCATATCCGCTTGGGCCTTCAGGTCCTTATCGAGGATTACGTTCATGAAGACGGCAACAAATTTGCCGCGCTGACGGTTCTGAATTTCTATGTCATTGGCGCCGCCGCATTCGGTATTTTCATGGTCGCCAAACTCGCCTTTACAGGAGCTCCCGCCTGATGTCTGATACATATAAGATTATCGATCATACCTATGACGTTGTTGTTGTTGGTGCTGGCGGTTCTGGCCTGCGCGCCACAATGGGCGCGGCTGAGGCTGGTCTGAAAACCGCATGTATCACTAAAGTATTCCCCACGCGCTCGCACACGGTTGCGGCGCAGGGCGGCATTGCGGCCAGCTTGCAAAACAACTCGCCCGACCATTGGACGTGGCACATGTACGACACCGTAAAGGGATCGGACTGGCTGGGCGACCAGGACGCGATTGAATATATGGTGCGTGAAGCCCCCGCCGCTGTGTACGAACTGGAACATGCAGGCGTACCGTTCTCTCGCAACGACGATGGCACCATTTATCAGCGCCCCTTTGGCGGCCATATGCAGAATATGGGCGAAGGCCCTCCGGTACAGCGTACTTGCGCTGCCGCCGACCGCACCGGTCACGCGATGCTCCACGCGCTCTATCAACAGAGCCTGAAATATGACGCTGATTTCTTCATCGAGTATTTCGCCCTCGACCTGATTATGGAAGACGGCGAGTGCCGGGGCGTGATTGCTTTGTGCATGGAGGATGGCAGCATCCACCGTTTCAAATCGCATTCGGTGGTGTTGGCAACGGGCGGCTATGGCCGGGCCTATTACAGCGCTACGTCCGCGCATACTTGCACCGGCGATGGCGGCGGCATGGTGTTGCGCGCTGGATTGCCTTTGCAGGACATGGAATTCGTTCAGTTTCACCCGACCGGCATTTACGGCGCAGGCGTGTTGATTACCGAAGGTGCGCGCGGCGAGGGTGGTTATCTGACCAACAGCGAAGGCGAGCGGTTCATGGAACGCTATGCGCCATCGGCCAAGGATTTGGCGTCGCGTGACGTGGTCAGCCGCTCAATGGCGCTGGAAATGCGCGAAGGTCGCGGCGTTGGCCCGGGCAAAGACCATATCTATCTGCACCTAGACCATATCCCTGCCGAAACGTTGGCTCAGCGACTTCCTGGTATTACCGAAAGCGGAAAGATTTTCGCGGGCGTTGACCTGACGCGGCAACCTTTGCCGGTGTGCCCGACGGTGCACTACAACATGGGCGGCATTCCGTGCAATTATCACGGTCAAGTCGTCACCAAAGTCGGCGATGATCCCGAAGTGATTGTGAAGGGGCTGTATTCCGTCGGCGAAGCCGCCTGTGTTTCGGTGCATGGTGCCAATCGTCTGGGTTCCAACTCGCTGATCGATTTGGTCGTCTTTGGCCGTGCAACCGGGCTTCACCTGAAAGAAACGCTGAAACCCAATGCGCCGCATAAGCCTTTGCCTGCGAACTCGGCTGACCTCGCGCTCGCGCGGCTCGACCATTTCCGCAACGCAAAGGGTGGTTCGCCGACAGCGCAGGTGCGTTTGGAAATGCAGCAAACAATGCAAAAACACGCTGCCGTATTCCGCGACACCGCGTTGCTGACCGACGGCTGCACGATCATGCAAAAGGTCAACGCGCGGATGCAGGACATCACGATTTCCGACCGCAGCCTGATCTGGAACACCGATTTGATCGAGACGCTGGAACTCGACAATCTGATGAGCCAAGCGGTCTGCACGATCGAAAGCGCCAACGCCCGCAAAGAAAGCCGCGGCGCGCATGCGCATGAAGACTTCCCTAACCGCGATGACGAAAACTGGATGAAGCATACAGTGTCATGGTTCGAAGGCTGGGGCGGCAAAGGCGGCGCTGTGCGGCTCGATAGCCGTCCGGTGCATGAGTATACGCTGACTGACGAGGTGGAGTATATTAAGCCTAAGGCGCGGGTTTATTGAGGTTGCGCGATAATTTTGAACTTGGCGGTTGGCGCAACGGCGTTCACGAACGCAGAGAGCTTGCTATAAAATTAGTCAAAAATGCAGCGTCGACGGGATTTATCGAACCGGAACTTCGAATTTTAAAGACAACGATTGTATACGATAACCTGTCAGCGAAAGATAAAAATAGCTTCAGAGTTTTTTGTCACGGTGTCAGAAAAATTCATCAAAACTGGCATGTTTTCGATGTTGATCAACGCGATGCTTTTTTAAGTGGAAAACTGCCTTACTCTGCGGCGATTGCATTGTTAAATGCCTATTAGGCTAGACGTCGCCCCAGCGTAGGCTGGGGCCCATCGCGTCTCTCAGCAAAGCACAGCGTTAATTGGATGGGCGCATAGGCACCAGCCTTCGCTGGTGCGACGTGGAGTTTGTCGTAGGTGTTGTTTGGGAAAAGCAGCGTCGCCCCAGCGTAGGCTGGGGCCTATTGCGTCTCTCAGGAAAGCACGGCGTTATTTGGATAGGCACATAGGCCCCAGCCTGCGCTGGGACGACGGAGAGTTTGCAAAACGGCCGTAGCGTTTGAAACGGGCCACTATTTATTAATATCATCGAACAAATCTCGCCAATCGGGATTAGTTCGGCTGATCATTTCGGTTTTCCACCGCCGGTTCCAAGCCTTCATCGCTTTCTCGCGCGCGATGGCAAAGCTTATGTCCTCAATCGGTTCAACATAAACCAACGTCTTGCACTGATGTTTTTTGCAATGTTCTGAACCTAAATCGTTCTTATGTTCCCACACGCGTCGAGCGAGATTGGACGTAACACCGATGTAAAGTGTGCCGTGTGGGGCGCTAGCCATGATGTAAACCCAACCGCCTTTGGCCATATAGCTCGCCTCCTTACACCACGTCGCTCCAGCGTAGGCTGGAGCCTATCACGCGTCGCGTTATCAGCAAATGTTAGTTTGTGTGGAGAGACGGTATGGGCCCCAGCCTACGCTGGGGCGACGGCGATAATTGAAGTGTATAATTCAACGTTTCTAGCTACCGAACCGCTCCGCCATAAAAGCATCCCAATCGAACTCGACCGCCGGTCCGCTGTCGATGCTATCTTGAATCAGTGCTCTCAAGATTTCGATTTTCAACGTTTCCGGAATGTCAAACACCAAGCCTTCGCCTGTCACGGGGTGGTAAGAACCGTAAGCTGTGTGGATAAAGCCAGCTTCGTCCAGTGTAACATCAGCAATACAGTTTACATGCGAATTTGCGTTCGAATGAATGACATTTTCTGACATACCATGCGGTCCCTTCGACTTTCATTTAATATCGGCAAACACCTCCGCCGTCATGGTCAAACTCGCTTTTCGCAAATCATGGTCGAACACCGAACAGGCCACAATCACCTCATCCGCCACCGTGCGCTCGATAAACTTCGCGACACCCGCACGCACCGTTTCCACCGAACCAATCGCGCTACACGACAGCACATCTTGCAACGCCGCAACGGCATTGGGTGGCAGAGTGTCGAGATAACCCTCCACCGGCGGCGGCATTTGGCGGGGGTTGCCGGTCCGCAGGGCGACAAAGCTTTGTTGTAGCGAACTGGCAAGATAGTGCGCCTCGGCGTCACTATCCGCCGCAATCACATTCATCGCGGCCATCGTATAAGGGTCGTCCAACACCGCGCTGGGCCGAAATCCGCTGCGATAGACATGCAGTGCCTCGTCTAACATTTGCGGCGCAAAGTGGCTGGCAAAGGCGAAGGGCAGGCCCAAAGCAGCGGCAACTTGCGCGCCATAGAGGCTGCTGCCGAGAATATAGAGCTGCACGTCCGCCCCTGCACCCGGCGTGGCGACGATGCCCGTTCTACCATCATCTGCAAAATAGCTTTGCAGTTCGACAACATCGCGCGGAAAGGCATTGGGGTCGCTGTCGAGTGTGCGCCGGATCGCCTGCGCCACGCGCATATCACTTCCCGGCGCCCGTCCTAACCCCAAGTCAATCCGCCCGGGATACAGCGCATCCAACGTGCCAAACTGTTCCGCAATCACCAACGGGCTGTGGTTCGGCAGCATGATCCCGCCAGACCCCACGCGGATGGTCTTGGTCGCCGCCGCAAGATTGCCGATAACGACCGAGGTCGCAGCGCTTGCGATGCCTTTCATGCCGTGATGTTCAGCCACCCAATAGCGCGTGAAGCCAAGGTTTTCGGCATGTGCGGCTAGGTCGGCGGCGTTTTCCAGCGCGGCGCCGACACTGCTGCCTTCGACAACGGAAACAAGATCAAGGATGGAATATGCGGTCATGCCGAATGTCTAGGCGCGCAAAGCGTGTAAAGCCAAGCGGCAATCGACAGCGGTGATTGGGAGTGGCATGACACATGTGATGATAACCCAGTATTTCCTTCCCTTTTTGCTAACCGCATTGCTGATCGAAATGACGCCCGGGCCGAACATGGCGTGGCTGGCTGTTACCGGGGCGAGCGTAGGACGACGCGCGGCGCTTGCCGCCACGGCGGGAATAGGTCTGGGACTTGCGATTGTCGGTCTGGCTGCGGCGTTTGGGCTGGCGGAGTTGCTGCAATCGTCGCCGAAATTGTTTGCCGCGTTGCGCTATGCAGGTGTTGCCTATCTCTTTTGGCTCGCGTGGAGTGCTTCGGTCGGGGCGAAAGACCTGTCGCCTGAGCAGTTGAGCGATGGCGGGATACAGATATGGTTCCGGCACGGGTTATTTCTGAACCTGCTTAATCCCAAAGCCGCGATTTTCTTTATCGCCATTTTGCCGAACTATATCGACGTCAGACAGCCGATAATGCCGCAGACCTTGCTGCTATCGAGCTGTTACGTTGCAATTGCCACGCTGATCCACCTTGCATTGGCGCTGTTGTCGGGACGAGCGCATAAATGGTTTGAGAATGAACGCCGCGCTGTTTTGATCCGCCGCCTCTGCGCGGTTTCGATTGCGGCGGTTGCGATTTGGTTTCTGATCAGCAGTGCGGGTGAGTGAAGGCTGTAATTACCGGTAACGCAACATGCTGCGGTCGAGTTCGCCGACCGACTTCACGCCCATCAGCTTCATATCGCGTTGGATCTCATCGTGCAGCTTGCCCACGACCCGCTCGACGCCAGCCTCTCCAGCCGCCGCCAGCGCATAAAGATACAGCCGCCCGCCGGAACAGGCCGTTGCGCCGGCCGCTAGTGCCTTCAACACATGCGTTCCGCGCCGGATGCCGCCATCACAGATGATATCGATTTGACCGCCCACTGCATCGGCAATCTCAGCAATTTGGTCGAACGGGCTGCGTGACCCGTCCAATTGCCGCCCGCCGTGGTTCGATACCATAATCGCCGTCGCGCCGATATCGACCGCGCGCCGCGCATCCGCCACCGACATGATACCTTTTAGGCAAAACTGCCCGCCCCAATCGGCGCGTACGGTCTCTGCCATTTTCCAGTCCATCGACTGGTCGAGCATCGTGTTGAAATAGTCCGCGACCGAGACGGCCACGTTGGTGCCTTGGCCAACATGGGTGTCGAGATTGGGCAATGCGAATTTTTCGCGGAACAGATAGTTGGCGACCCATGCCGGATGCGTTGCATAGCTGAGTATCGATGATGGCGTGAAGCGCGGCGGGGAGGTGAAGCCAGTGCGCTGGCACCGTTCGCGATTGCCCGATACGATAGTATCGACGGTCAAGGTAATCGCGTCAAATTTGGCCACTTTGCAGCGTTCGACCATCGACCGGTTCAGACCCTTATCCTTGTGGATATACAGCTGAAACATTTTTGGCGTTTTGATCGCGGCACCAATTTCTTCGATGCTGACAGTGGCGAGGCTGGAGATGCCGAACCATGTGTTAAGCCGCTCCGCCACCGCCGCGACCGCGCGTTCGCCCTGCCAATGGAAAAGACGCTGCAAGGCGGTGGGGGATAGTATCAGGGGCATAGCGATTTTCTGGCCCATCACCGTGACGCTCATGTCGATGTCGGCAACGCCCGCCAAAACATTTGGCACAAGGTCGCAATCGTCAAACGCGCTAGTGTTACGCCGTTTTGTGACTTCATCGTCGCCCGCGCCATCGATGTAATGGAAAATCGGCGAGGGCAGGCGCTTCTGCGCCAGCCGCCGGAAATCGTCTACATTATGGCAATCGGTTAAGCGCAACACACTACTCCGTTAGTCCTGAGCCTGTCGAGCCGCAGGCAACCGAAGGTCAACGACGGTTTGTGCCGCGAGACGTGCTTCGACAAGCTCAACACTAACGGTTTTCTGTAGCGGCAATGGCAAACCTAGAAAACGCCCCTGAAGAAATTGCACTGGCTGGCATCGCCGGTTTTTAGCCCTTGTTGCAAGGCGGCCATGCGCTGCTCGCTGCTGCCATGAGTGAACATGCTTTCCACTGGCGAGCGACCAGCTTGCTTCATCAGCTTATCATCACCGATGGAGTTTGCAGCGCGCATGCCTTCTTCAACATCGCCTGCCTCCATACGCTGCGAGTTTTTCGCAGCCCACACGCCAGCATAGCAGTCAGCCTGCAACTCCATACGGACTTGCAACT
Source organism: Sphingorhabdus sp. (assembly GCA_040079555.1). Taxonomy (GTDB): domain Bacteria; phylum Pseudomonadota; class Alphaproteobacteria; order Sphingomonadales; family Sphingomonadaceae; genus Sphingorhabdus_B. The sequence goes on from JBEBKE010000004.1 coordinate 41,590, forward strand.
GGTTGCCATCGGCCTCGCTGACGCGCCCTTGGCGATCACGAACCTTATCGGCGATGCCCGTGATGTTCTGGATATGGTGGCCCATTTCGTGCGCGACAACATAGGCATAAGCGAAATCGCCGCCGCCGCTCATCTGCTGCATTTGCTGGAAAAAGCTGGTGTCGATATAGACACCGCGATCAGCAGGGCAATAAAATGGTCCCATTGCCGATTGTGCCGCGCCACAACCCGATTGACCACCGCCTTGATAAAAGCGGATTTTTGCGGGCTGATACTGCGCACCGGCTTCGGCAAAAATTTGCGACCAGGTTTGTTCGGTCGATGTGAACACGCGGCAGGCAAGCAGTTCGGATTCGGTGTCGCAACTTGCGGTGCCGCCTCCGCTTTGTGCCTGTTCGGTTGGAGCGGACCCGCCGCCTGTCAAAAACGACATGCCGCCGCCAAAAATAAAGAACGCCGCGATCGCCAATATGGCAATCGTGCCGCAACCCATTTTGCGTCCCAACAAAAGGGGGAGTATGCCGATCAGCAGCGAACCCAATCCGCCGCCTCCGCCGCCCATGCTAAAGCCGCCGCCACCGCCGGCGCCCATGTCTTGAATGTCTCCGCTCGGATCAATGTCATCGAGGCGCATGGCGATTCTCCCTACTCGCGTTGTCGATCAAGCATTGCGGTTTTGCCCGAAAAGCGCAAGGAAGAAGGCATAGTTACACTCTCCCAAAAAAGGACTTTATGACCATGTTTCTCAAAGGCAAAACTGCGCTGATCACGGGTTCCACCAGTGGCATCGGCCTTGGCTATGCGCGCGCATTGGCGGCGGAGGGTGCCAATGTGATGATCAACGGCTTTGGCGATCAGGCCGAAATCGACGGCTATGTCGAAGAATTAATCCGAACCAGTAACGCAGGTGCGCTCCATTCTGGCGCTGATATGAGCAAGCCGGATGAAATCCGGGCGATGGTTGCTGATTGTACAACAAGGCTGGGCGCGCCCGATATCCTGATCAACAACGCGGGAATCCAGCATGTTTCACCGGTCGATGAATTTCCTGACGATAAATGGGACACCATCCTTGCGATCATATTGTCCTCGGCCTTTCATACCACCAAAGCAGCACTGCCCGCGATGAAGGCAAAGGGTTGGGGACGAATTATCAACACTGGATCAATGCACAGCCTGGTCGCTTCGCCCTATAAAAGCGCTTATAACGCCGCCAAACATGGTATCGCGGGGCTGACAAAAACCGTCGCATTGGAGGTTGCGCGTGACGGCATCACCGTCAACTGCATCTGCCCCGGCTATGTCTGGACGCCCTTGGTTGAAAACCAGATACCTGACACGATGAAGACACGCGGTCTGACACGCGATCAGGTGATTGACGATGTGCTGCTCGCGGGGCAGCCGCAGAAACAATTTGTTCAAATTGAGCAGCTTGCTTCTCTGGCCATGTATTTGTGCAGCGATGCAGCTGGCGCAATTACGGGTGCCAACCTATCGATGGATGGGGGCTGGACCGCGCAATAGCAGTTCAACGAGTGTCGCCGTTCAATCGATTGGTTCACTAACTGTGCATCGAAAAATCGGATGGCCAAATAAGTTCAGTCAGATACTACAGATTTGTCATGGGCCGATCACATATCGCGCCCAACAGGTTTTTGCCAAAGGAGAGCTTCCATGAATGACCAAACCCCAATCGATACCGCAAGCGGATGTCCATTTAACAAAGACGCGTCGCGCTCGCTGCTCGGCCGTACAAACAAGGATTGGTGGCCAGAGGCCCTGCCGGTCGACATCCTGCATCAGGGCGGCGTTTCGCCAGACCCGATGGGACCAGATTTTGACTATGCCAAAGCATTCAGCGAGATCGATTACGCGGCACTAAAGGCAGACTTGACCGCGTTGATGACGGATAGCAAGCCTTGGTGGCCCGCAGATTACGGCCATTACGGCCCATTCTTCATCCGCATGTCCTGGCATGCCGCAGGAACCTATCGTACGGCCGATGGTCGCGGTGGCGCCAATAGCGGGCAGCAACGTTTTGCGCCGCTGAACAGCTGGCCCGACAACGGCAACCTCGATAAAGCCCGCCGTCTGCTGTGGCCGATCAAGCAAAAATACGGCAAACATATCAGCTGGGCTGATTTGTTCATCCTGACCGGTAACGTCGCGATTGAATCCATGGGCGGACCTGTGTTCGGCTTTGGCGGCGGTCGTGCCGATGTGTTCGAGCCTGAAAAAGATACTTATTGGGGTGCGGAAGATCTGTGGGTCGATCAGGGTGTCGAAACACGCATTCAACCTGACAAGAGCATGGATCTGGAAAATCCATTGGCCGCCATTCAAATGGGCTTGATCTACGTCAATCCAGAAGGCCCCGGTGGCAACCCAGACCCATTGCTATCGGCACGCGATATGCGCGAAACGTTTTTGCGTATGGCGATGAATGACGAAGAAACCGTTGCGTTGACTGCAGGCGGTCATGCCTTTGGTAAAGCGCATGGTGCCGCTCAGGCTGACACGTTTGGCAAAAGTCCTGAGTCAGAAGCGATGAACCAGCAAGGCTTTGGTTGGCTGATCGATGCGGATGAAATTGCAAAGGGGAACATCACAACTTCCGGTATCGAAGGGTCGTGGTCCAACAATCCGACCCAATGGGGCGGCGACTATTTCCGTTTGCTGTTCAAATATGATTATCAGCTCGTCCACAGCCCTGCCGGTGCGCAGCAATGGCAGCCAATCAATCCTGATATCGAGGATATGGCACCAGACGCGCGTGATCCGTCGAAAAAAGTGCCGACGATGATGACCACCGCCGACATGGCGTTGAAAATGGACCCAGAGTATCGCAAAATCTCCGAACGGTTCCGTGAAGATCAAGCGGCGCTTGACGATGCGTTCGCGCGCGCATGGTTCAAACTGTGTCACCGCGATATGGGACCAAAAATCCGCTATAAGGGACCAGAAGTTCCCGCAGAAGATCTGATCTGGCAAGATCCGGTACCAGCCGGTTTGACCCCATCGGATGCGGATGTTGCGTCGTTTAAGTCGGCGACTTTGTCGAGCGGTCTTACGGTTAGCCAGCTGGTTAAAGCGGCATGGGCTTCTGCATCGACCTATCGCAAGTCGGATCATCGTGGCGGTGCTAATGGAGCACGTGTCCGTCTGGCCCCGCAAAAAGACTGGTCGGTGAACGAGCCTGCAACGCTTGATGCGACGCTTTCCAAGATCGATGCACTGCGCGGCAATTTGTCGATGGCTGATGCGATTGTATTGGCAGGCAGCGCGGCAGTTGAGAAGGCAGCCAAGGATGCTGGCTTTGACGTTGCAGTGCCATTTACCGGCGGTCGCGGCGATGCGACGGCGGAATGGACCGATGTCGAAAGCTTTGAATATCTCGAGCCGAAAGTGGATGGTTTCCGCAACTATGCGTCAAAGCGCTTTACGGTAAAGACAGAGGAGCTGCTGTTGGATCGCGCGCAGTTGCTCAACCTTTCCGCTCCTGAAATGACAGTATTGGTCGGCGGCTTGCGCGTTTTGGGTGCAAACCACGATAATCGCCCGCACGGCGTGTTCACGGATCGCGTAGGCCAGCTGACGAATGACTTCTTCGTCAATCTGCTTGATATGGAAACATTCTGGACTGCCGTGGATGGCAGCGAAGACGAAGAGTTTGTCGGATATAATCGCAATAGCCGCCAAGAAAAATGGCGTGCAACCCGTGCGGACATGGTTTTTGGATCGAACTCGCAATTGCGCGCCACTGCCGAAATCTATGCCGAAACAGGCAATGAACATAAGTTTGTGCAAGACTTCGTCAAAGCATGGGGCAAGGTTATGAACGCAGACCGTTTTGATCTTGTTTGATTAAGTCCCGTTCATCCAAATAAAAAAGCCCCGGCTTGTGGTTGCACAGGCCGGGTTTTTTTATTTATGAGTTCACGGCCTAGTTCGCGGTGACGGGGGGTGCTGGCGGCGGGCCTGCTGGGCCGCCGGATTCGGTCCCGCCGTTCAGCGGTCCACCCAAATTGGCTTGAGCCCCCGGCTGCGGATTGTTGTTCGTCCCGTTTTGTTGCTGTTGCTGAGCAATCAGCGCGCGTTGCGCGGGAGGGGTTGGGTCAACCATCGGTTGCCCGAAATTATTGATGTCAAAATCATCGACAACGAACTCGCTTTGGTTTTCCTGACCATCAGGCGTCGGTCCGGGGGCAGGCGCAGGGGGAGGAGGAGCACCGGCTTCGCCAACGGGTGGGGCGGCGGCGGTGGTCGTTTCGTCGGCACCATCTTTCGTTGACGCCAGTGGATCGGAGTTCGGCACGATCATGACGATCAGGCCGACAAGTCCCAAGCAGCCCACGATAAGTTTTAAAATATTGTCCATACTGCCAATCCGCTGTGCGCCATCGTTATACGTGCGCTGTTATTAGGGATTCTCAGTTAATAATTCGTTGGCACGACCGCTGAGACGAGGAGCCCCAAGAAAAATGCCGCCAGTATTGCTACCGGCGGCACGAGGCGGTTTTTCCTCCCCAGGAAAACGGGTGTCAGCGCGCCATTGCGCTGCCGAGGCGGTGATACAGCCTGGCGAATTTCTTGCTTTCGTCGCTGTCGGCGACCGCGGGCAAATAATGCTCCAGCGCTTTGCGCAGGAGTTTGAAATCCTCGCTGGAAAGAACGGCGCGGGAACGGGCTGGTTCGGTCATGGCGATATTCCTTTCGTAAGTCGTGCCGTTAAGCCGCTTGGCTAAACTGGTTCATGGTGTTGTCAGCGCCGCCGGCTTTCAGCGCGGCTTCGCCAGCGAAATATTCTTTGTGCTCATCACCGATGTCGGATCCCGACATATTCTGGTGTTTCACACAAGCGATGCCTTGGCGGATTTCTTTGCGCTGAACGCCAGCAACATAGCCGAGCATCCCCATTTCGCCGAAATAATCCTTCGCCAAATTGTCGGTGCTGAGCGCCGCTGTGTGATAGGTCGGCAGCGTGATCAGGTGATGGAAAATCCCTGCGCGCTTTGCGGAGTCGCGTTGAAAGTTTTGGATCTGCTTGTCTGCTTCAATCCCAAGATCAGTTTCGTCATAGGACGCGCTCATCAGGTTCGGGCGGTCATAGGCTGACACGTCTTTGCCTTCGGTAGCCCATGCATCGAACACCTGCTGGCGGAAATTTAGCGTCCAGTTAAAGCTGGGCGAGTTGTTATACGCCAGCTTCGCATTGGGAACGACTTCGCGGATACGATCAACCATACCAGCGATCTGTTCGATATGCGGCTTTTCAGTTTCGATCCAGATGAGGTCCGCGCCGTTTTGCAACGATGTGATGCAATCAAGCACGCAGCGGTCTTCGCCAGTGCCAGAGCGGAATTGAAACAGGTTGGACGGCAGACGCTTTGGACGCAGCAGCTTGCCGTTGCGGTTCAGGATGACGTCGCCATTTTGCGCGGTGCTTGGGTCGATTTCCTCGCAATCAAGGAAGCTGTTGTACAGGTCGCCCAAATCGCCAGCGGCTTTCGACACTGCAATCTGCTTGGTCAGGCCAGCGCCCAGCGAGTCGGTACGCGCAACGATGATGCCATCGGGCACGCCGAGCTCAAGGAAGGCATAACGACAAGCGCGGATCTTTTGCAGGAAATCTTCGTGCGGAACGGTGACTTTGCCGTCTTGGTGGCCGCATTGTTTTTCGTCCGAAACCTGATTTTCGATCTGCAACGCGCAAGCGCCGGCCTCGATCATCTTTTTGGCCAGCAAATAGGTTGCCTCGGCATTGCCAAAGCCTGCATCGATATCCGCGATGATGGGCACGACGTGCGTTTCGTAATTCTCGATCTTGCTCATCAATTCGGTTTCAGTGGCGGCGTTGCCGGCTGCACGGGCTTTGTCGAGGTCGCTGAACAGCAGGTTCAGCTCACGGGCATCGGCTTGGCGTAGGAAGGTATAGAGTTCCTCGATCAACGCGGGAACGCTGGTCTTTTCATGCATTGATTGGTCGGGCAGGGGGCCGAATTCGCTGCGCAAAGCAGCAATCATCCAGCCTGACAGATAGAGGTAACGGCTTTTGGTGGTGCCGAAATGCTTTTTGACCGAAATGATCTTTTGCTGCGCGATAAAGCCGTGCCAGCAGCCAAGCGACTGGGTGTATTGCGATGGATCACGGTCATAGGCCACCATGTCTTCGCGCATGATCGCGGCGGTGTAACGCGCAATGTCGAGGCCGGTTTGAAAGCGGTTTTGCAGGCGCATCCGGGCAACAGCCTCTGGGCTGATCGAGTCCCATGTTCCGTTTTGGGCGCCGATCAGTTTGCTGGCGGTGGAGATTTCGGTTTGATAGGTCATTGTGACAAATCCTTGCTGGGGAGAGTTGATATGCCCCGAACCTGACAAAACTGACACCAAAACACGAGTCAATATTGTCAAAAATATTGTGTGTGCGTTGCAATATATCGGTTTAATATTGTCATTATGTAATGATTGTGACAAACCTCGTCGCATGTCCGATCAAAAACTTTTCGCTGGGGCCGCCGTTCGCCGCATCCGCCGCGCCAATGGCTTGACCCAAACCGCCATGGCAGAAGCGTTGGCGGTATCGGCCAGCTATCTTAACCTGATCGAGCGCAACCAGCGTCCGATGACCGCCGCGATTCTGCTGCGGCTTGCCGAACGTTTTGATTTCGATGCGCGTAGCTTGACCGGCGCGACGCCCGGCGGAGGAGTCGAGGCGCTGAAACGTCGTTTGTCCGACCCGCTGTTCGCTGACCTGAACCTAGACCGGTTGCAACTGGAAGACTGGATCGCCGCCGCCCCCGATGCTGCCGAGGCCTTTGCCCGTGCATTCGACCGACTGTCGGGCGGAGGCGGGGTCGCAAACCAAGAAGCCGACGCTATCGCCGCTGTTCGCACCGAAATCGAACGCTGGCGCAACCATTTCGCCGATCTGGATGCACAAGCCGAATCCTTGGCCGACGAGTTGCGCCTCGCCAGCGCCGACCTTTACGGCGCGATTGCAGAGCGGCTGCGCGTCAAACACCAGCTGAGCATCCGCATATTGCCCGTCGATGTGCTGACCGACAAACTGAAGCGTCTTGATCTGCACGCGCGGCAACTCCAACTCTCCGAATTGCTAGACCCCGCTAGCCGCACCTTTGCCGCCGCAAGCGAGCTCGCCAATCTGGAGCTGCGCGGTGAAATCGACGGTCTGGTCAAAGGCGCAAACTTTGCGGAGCGCGCCAGCGAGCGGTTTTATCGCCGCCATTTGATCAGCTATTTCGCCGCCGCTCTGATGATGCCCTATGCCCGCTTTCTGCGCGCCTGCGAGGCCACCGGTTATGATATCGAGCTGCTGCAACGCCGATTTGGTGCAGGCTTTGAACAAGTCGCCCACCGGCTGACGACAATGCAACGCGTGGGAAGCCGCGGTCTGCCATTCTTTATGCTGCGCATCGACAGGGCGGGGCAAAGCAGCAAACGCTATGCCGGCGCCAGCGGTTCGCCGTTGGTTGAAACCGACGCGCGTTGCCCTTTGTGGCGCATCCACGCCGCGTTCGACAGGCCCGGTTCCGTCGTCAAAAATCTGGTGGAGTTGGAAGACAACACCCGCTGGTTTACCATCGCTCGCACTGTCCAACCCCAAGCGCGCCCAGAAGGCGCAATCCGCGCCGAGTTCGTCGTCGGGCTCGGGCTCGATGCGAAGTTGGCCGCGCCATTGGCGGCCGCGCGCGGTGTTGATCTGACGAGCGGCCCCGCGACCCCTATTGGGTTAGGTTGCCGTGCCTGTACGAGGCCAGACTGCCCTCAACGCAGTGCACCGCCCATCGGTCGCGTGCTGGTGTTTAATGCGCGGGAGCGGGGACTGACGCCGTTTGTTTGGGCGGCGGGGGATTAGTATCCTAGCTGCGCAACCGCCACATCGGTTTGGCTAAAATCATTCCCTTTGAATAACAAAGGCTCTCCCGTTTGCACGGCCAGCGCATATGCGAAACAGTCGCCGTAATTCAACTGCGCCTTGTGCCCGCTGCCTTTGCCATAAGCGCGATAGGCATCGCGTGCGAGCGTTGTATGTTCGGGCGTGACTGCCATAATTTCCAGGTTCGTGCGCTCTACAATCCGGTCAAAGCGCAAGCTGAGCTCGGCAATGCGCATGCCGTCTGCAACAATCGCCGCTTCGAACCAGTTGGCAGCGGATATGCGAAGCGCTTGATCGGTATCTTGCATGATTTGCTCGAAAGCAGGAGCCTCTGGTTCGTCTTTCACTATCGCGACGAGCACCGATGAATCGATGATCATTTGGGCAGACCCATTTCGTCATAGAGCAAAGCATCGATATCAGCCGAGCCGGGCATGTCTTTTGTAAAGGGCGCGCACGCTTTTGACATAGCGCGTAAATCACGCGCAAGGTTTTTGCGGCTGTGCATCCGTTCCAGCTTTTCGCGGATGGCGTCGCCGACCGCAGCCGTGATGCTGTCACCGGTTTCTTTGGCAAGCTCCACGGCCATTCGGTGAACATCCCGGTTTTTGATATTGAGGTTCATCGTCCATTCTTCCTAAAAAGCAAGAATTCCTCCATAGCCGGTTTTGAGCGGGATTGGAAGTTGATTGCCAGGGTCAGGACCTATTAAATAGATCGTCGAGGTTTGAGGCCATTTTGTTCAGTGCGAGACGGCAATCGACGGACATAGTGATTCTATGTCCAAGCTTGCCAACGAAGCAATGGACAAAATGGGTCAAATCCGAAGGACGCCAAAATGGCTTCGATCTCGAACCAAAATACCCTTGCAGACAGAATGACTGTCTGCGGCGGACATTTTGCTCCGATATCTTTGCCATTTTGACGCCTCGACGATCTATTTAATAGGTCCTGACCCTAGGTTGGACGTCGCAGGTTTCAATCGCGATTAAGTCAACCAGCCACCATCACCCAATGCTTTATAAAAAGACCGGCTGACCGGAGCCTCTATGGCGTGATGCAACATCAGCGTTGCACGGCCATCGGATTTGGAAACCGCACGCACTGCGTCTTTGGCGACCCACCAGCTGCGGTGGGTCTGTTTGCCGACCTCAGGAGGCAGTTCGGCAATCGCATCGGACAGCCGCATCAGGATGAGCGTCGATTGGCCGTCTGCCAAATGGACGCGCAGATAATGATCCTCGGCTTGTAGTGCGACCACAGACAAGCTGCGGAGCGGCAAGGGCAAGCGTTCGGCAAAACGATTGGTTGGTATCGGTTCCGCTGTGGTTGCGGTCGCCGCTGCCTGCGCCAGATGTGGTTTGTCACCATTGATC
>JBEBKE010000005.1:0-44272 GCA_040079555.1 Sphingorhabdus sp.
TTTCCGCGTGCAATGATATGCAGCCGCATCGGCGATTAGCCGTTCATTTCCTCTAGCCCGTCGCCAAACGACCACATGCGTTCCAGATTGTAAAAGCTGCGCACTTCGGGGCGGAAAATGTGAACGATGACGTCTTCGGCATCGATCAGCACCCAATCCGCGCTGGGCAGACCTTCGATCCGCGCTCTGCGGCCCGACTGTTTGATACGCTCGGCAAGCTTTTGCGCAATCGCTGCGACCTGCCGACTCGAACGACCGCTGGCGACCACCATATGGTCAGCGATGCTGCTTTTGCCTTCTAAAGGGATCGAGACGACGTCCTGCGCCTGATCATCGTCAAGCGACTGCATGATCAGCGCGTGCAGCGCATCGGCGCCAAGGCCTTTCGCTGGTTTCGCGGTGGCTTTGCCAGATGGGGCGGTTGCGAGAGTTACCAAAATTATTCCTTAGACCAATAACTTATGCGTGACGCCATCCCGGATAGGGCGCCCTTGATAGCGTTTATACCAAAAGGGATCGGCTTTACGGATGGCCGTTGCCGAACGTGGATCGGGACGAAAGCGCAAGAATACAAGCGCGGGCGTGCTCCACATTGTCCAATGCAATTTCTGGTCCGGACGCCGGACAAACCGTCTGAGCCACGCCATCGCGGGACCCGCAACAGCATCGTCGTCATAGCCGGGACGCGCAATAACTGCAATCGGCATCATCCGGGCAATATCGCGCCACCGCCGCCAACGTGTGAAATTTGTCACATTGTCGGCGCCCATGATCCAGATGAACTGCCGTTTGGGATAGCGACGGATCAGTTTTTGCAGAGTTTCAACGGTGTAACGCGTGCCCAGTTGCTGCTCGATTGCGGTCGCGCAGATTGCGCTGCGCCTAGTCATTTTCTGCGCCGAGGCCAGCCGCGCTGGCAAAGGCGCCATGTCGGCCTTGGGCTTTAACGGATTACCCGGTGACACCAGCCACCAGAGTTCATCCAGCCCCAAAGCCTCGATCGTAAACAGGCTGATATCGCGGTGCCCGCCATGCGCAGGGTTAAACGATCCGCCCAAAAGTCCTGTCGTTATCAAGGCCGGATTTGTCCGTTGCCGCGAACGATCCATTTGTACGTCGTCAGCCCTTCCAGCGCCACGGGACCGCGCGCGTGCAGCCTGCCCGTCGCGATGCCGATTTCCGCACCCAGCCCGAATTCACCGCCATCGGCAAATTGGGTGGAGCTATTGTGCATCACAATCGCGCTGTCGCATGTGGCAAGGAACTGATCAGCGACGGCCTGATCCTGCGTGATAATCGCCTCGGTATGCTGCGAGCCGTAACGCGCGATATGCTCAACCGCCTCGTCAACGCCTGACACCATTTTCGCCGAAACGATGCTGTCGAGATATTCGGTGCCCCAATCGGCTTCCTCGGCAGAGACAGTGCGCGCATCCAATTCCATGAGCATATCATCGGCGCGCACTTCGCAGCCCGCGTCAATCAACTTGCCGATCAGCCGCGCAGGTTCGGGATAATCCTGATCGATCAATACCGTTTCCAGCGACCCACAAATCCCAGTGCGCCGCATCTTGGCGTTGACCACCACCGCCTCTGCCATTGCTGGATCAGCAGCGGCGTGGACATAAGTGTGGCAGATGCCGTCAAGATGCGCGAGGACGGGCACTCGGGCTTCATTCTGCACACGCTCGACCAGCGAGCGACCGCCGCGCGGAATGACCATATCGACCTGTCCTTGCGCGCGCAGCAGTTCGCCGACGATGGCGCGATCTTGCACGGGCACAAATTGCACCGCATCGGCGGGAAGGCCTGCTTCTAATATCCCCGCAATAAACGCTTTATGCAGCGCGCGATTGCTGTGCGCCGCTTCGCTGCCGCCGCGCAGAATGACGGCGTTGCCAGAACGTAGCGCTAATGCAGCGGCATCGACGGTCACATTCGGGCGGCTCTCGTAAATGATCGCGATGACACCCACCGGCACACGCACGCGCTGCATCAGCAAGCCATTGGGACGGTGCGTTTCGTCAATGATGTCGCCAACGGGATCTTTCAGGATAGCGACTGCCTCGACAGCATTGGCGATGCCCGCCAACCGGTCTGCATCGAGCAGCAGCCGGTCGAGCATTGCCGCCGATAATCCCTTTGCGCGACCCTCCGCCATATCGAGCGTGTTAGCCGCCAATATCTCCGGTTGCGCCGCCCGCAGTTGCTTTGCCGCCGCCTTCAAAGCAGCCGATTTCGCGCTGTCTGTGGCGGTCGCGAGCGTTCGCGCGGCGGCCCGTGCGCGGGACGTCATATCGAGGACGAGCGAGCTAAATTCCGTTGTCATTACCGTCCTCTAGGCAAGCCAAATGCGAAACGAAAGCCGCAAGCGCGAACGGCGAAAGCGACACATTCGAGACAGAGCAAACCGAATCGCTGTAAATGCTTGTGAAATCGTGTTTTTTTGACACGGACGGCAACCCTTCGGCCAAAGCGGTTCGTCAATGGGTAGCGACATTTGTGCAATCGATATCGGCTCGCCGCGCGACTCGCTCGATTCGTCACGACTTAGCCCCCCGTGATTCGTAAACAGCGGATGAAGCTGTTATGTTGCATACAGAATAAAAATAACGGGGTGATGGGTCGTGTCGCTATTGGCCAAATGGGCCGGTTTTAAAAACCGGCTGGCCGGTTGGTTTGTTGATCGCGAATTTTTTATGCGCGCCAACGGCCAAGTCCGGTTTTTACGCATTTCTGCGAAATTGCAACGCCGTGTTGCGGGCGTAACGGCATCGGTTATCGGCGTCTGGCTCGTTGTCACTTTGGGCATGATGATCAATCAGGTCAGCGTATCCGTGGAGCGCATGGCGCTGAACGCAGAGCAAACCCGCGTTGAATCCGACCAAGAACGTATTTCTAAATATCGCGAGTCGGTCGACAAAGTCGCTGGCGAACTCGAGACGCGGCAAAAAATGGTTGAAGAAGCCGTCGAGCAATTCGGCGGTGATTTGCCGCCAGCGACTGAAGCTGGCTCCGGCGCCGAAACCGCTAAGAAAATCGGTGCAGCTTTACCAGAAGCCGCACGCCTTGCCGCCGTTGAAGCACGCCAAGTTGCCCTTGCCGAACATTTAACCCGCATCGCCGTGATCCGCTCGCAAAAGGCAGCCGATGCAATCCGCAAATTCGGCCTTGATCCCAAATCATTGGCGTCAGAGGCGCAATCGGGAATGGGCGGCCCGTTCATCCCGTTTTTCGGTAAGAAAGAAAAGCCAGTCCGCGATCCGCGCTTTACCAAAATGTTTGCAGCGGTTGAACAGATGGAGGCGATGGAGCGTGCGCTGGCAGGCATTCCGACGAGCATGCCCGCATCGGTCGCGCTGATGTCCAGCGATTTTGGTTATCGCAGCGACCCGTTTACCGGTAGCGGCGCGATGCACAGCGGCCTTGATTTTAAAGGACCGATCGGCACCGAAATTCTGGCCGCAGCAGACGGCGTTGTTACCTCAGCAGGCTGGCAAGGCGGCTATGGTAAATGTATCGAAATCACCCATGCTAATGGTTTGGTAACGCGCTATGCCCATTTATCAGGGCTTGAAGTTACCGCCGGCCAGCGCGTAAAGCGCGGCGTGCAGATCGGGCGCATGGGCAGCACAGGCCGCTCGACCGGATCGCATCTGCATTTTGAAGTCCGCCTAAATGGTCAGGCGATTAACCCAATGAAGTTTCTGGAGGCAAATCCTGATGTTCTCGAAATCCAAGCCGTCGCCGGAAACCGCACTGCCGGTCGGTCAACGGGCCTCTAATAGCGTGCGAAATTCTGGACACACTTTTTCGATGATCGCATCGGACGTCGAAATCGTCGGCAATCTGACGGCGAAGGTTGATCTGCACATCGACGGCACAGTGCAAGGCGACGTCGTCTGCGGTTCGCTCGTGCAAGGCGAAGGCAGCGTCATTATGGGTAAAGTCGTCGCTGAAACCGCGCGGCTATCTGGCAAAGTTGAAGGGTCGATTGAGGCCGCCGATTTGGTAATCGAAGCCAGCGCGCGGATTACCGGCGATGTCGTCTATCAAAACCTGACAATTGCGCCGGGCGGACAGGTCGAGGGCAAGTTCAAACACCGCAGCAGCGTGGCCCCGAATATCCTCAAATCAACGGTCGATATGAACAAGACAGAGCCATTGATTTTGGGAGAGGCGGCGAAGGTCGGTTAGAGCTCTGTTCCTCCAGTTTGGTATTAATAACTTCAATACAAACCGTTAGCCCTGAGCCTGTCGAAAGGCGCTTATCAGTTGCAGTGCTACGCCTTGACACGCCCTTCGACAGGCTCAGGGCTACGGTTATTGTGTTAAACGAGCATTTCCAGCGCTGCACCCTGCCCTAGGAAATTGGCCGGACTAGCGCTGGCACCATAGGCCCCCGCGCAGAATATCGCGACCAAATCTCCGACATCGGCGCGCGGCAACAACGGCTGGTTGGATAGTAAATCCAGCGGCGTGCACAGGCAGCCAACGATGCTGGCAACCTCAACCGGCTCCGCATCAAACTTGTTAGCAATTGCGACTGGATAGTTGCGGCGAATGACGGTGCCGAAATTGCCCGATGCCGCCAGCTGGTGATGCAATCCGCCATCGGTGATCAGAAAAGTCTCGCCATGGCTGACTTTGCGGTCGATGATGCGGCAGAGATAGACCCCGGCCTCACCGACCAGATAACGGCCAAGCTCTATGCAAAAATGCGTGTCTTTTAAGATGTCGGGAAGCGCGGACAAGGCTTGCCCCAATGCCCCGCCGACCGCGTTCAAATCAAAAGCTGTGTCGCCTGGGAAGTAGGGGATACCAAAGCCACCGCCCAGGTTGACATGCGACGGTGATACCCCTGCGGCCTCAGCGAGCTCCGCCGCCAAAGCCAAAGTCTGCGCCTGCATCGCGATAATCGCATCCGCATCCAGCGCCTGCGACCCCGCATAAATATGAAAGCCGCGCCACTCGGCTCCAGCGTCGATAATCGCACGGATCAAGGCAGGCACGCGCTCAGCATCAACACCAAATTGCTTGGCCCCACCGCCCATTTTCATGCCCGACCCTTTCAGGCCAAAGCTAGGGTTCACGCGGATTGCCAATTTAGGCGTAACCCCCAACCGATCCCCAATCGCAAATGCCCGCGTCGCTTCGCCCTCCGACTCGCAGTTCAGCGTGACGCCGTTGGCAATCGCTAATTCCAATTCACGGTCGCGCTTTCCGGGACCAGCAAAGCTGATCTTATCCGGCGATACCCCCGCATCCATCGCCAGCTGCAATTCACCGCCAGAGGCGACATCAAAGCCATCAACGCGATCCCGCATCCATTCGAGCAACGGCGGATAAGGATTGCCCTTCATCGCATAATGCAGCGCCAATTGGTCAGGCATCGCCGCCCGCAACTCCGCGATCCGCCGCGCCAAAGCATCGGTCGAATACACAAACAAAGGCGTATCGCCAGCCTCAGCCACCAACGCAGACGCGGTGTGCCCACCAATGGCCAGCTCGCCGTTGATCGCAGCAAAATAGGGCGGGATGGGGCCGGTCGGTTTCATGGAGCGTCCATAGCCCAAAGGCGTAAAGCCTTCGATAATATGGCGCAAGGGTGTGCGGCAACCCTCTCCAGTGGGAGAGGGTTGCGTAAGCTTGGCGGCTTGCTGCCTAGCTGAAGCTGGGTGAGGGGTTGTGCCCCATCGATAACCCACAACCCCTCACCAATTCCGCCTAAGCGCTAAAGCGCCAAGGCTTCATATCCTCTCCCACTGGAGAGGAGTGTCAGCCTCCTTAATACCAAATACGATCAGGCCACCGGTCCGTCGGAGATCGGAATTTCAGCAAACTCAGGAAGCCACAAAGATACATCCTCAATTTGAACAGTTGCGCTATGTACTTCAAAATAATGCCCAACGGTTTTGTAGATATCACCGTACAGACGTTCAAATTTTTCCTTGGTTGCCTGGTTTTTACTCAACACACTGCCCATCGCGCGCCGTCCGTTAAAAAACTTTAGCGCTTGTTTGGTTCCCAACAGATACAAATACCGGCGTTTCGACGTATCGGCGGTCGCAAGATCGAAAAAGTCTTTGAAAATTCCATTCTGTCGTATGGATTCTGGGCCACCTCGCCATTTTATGAACTTGAACTCCGCAACTCGAAAATTTGTTTCCAAATCGAATTTTCTACCTGTGTTCCCAGCTCCGAGTGATACGCTCTCTACGACCTCGCCATCCTCCAGAATATGCGGCAAAACGCTAAGGATCCCCAGTGCGTGCATCGTTACGTCGATCTGTGATGAAATCCGTTTAATCTCCGCCGCTGCGCTGAGTAGTTCAGGCTTGATATCGTTTACACGCAAAAATTCATTGATCTGGCGATCATTGAACCCACGCACGGCATTCTCAACCCGCGCTATGACTACCCTCAAATCGCTTGCTACAAATTTATCTAAAAGGTCGATGTGTTGTTGTACTGACCGCTCATTATGTCCCATCGTCAAATCATCCCCTTCAACCCATCGCGGTCCAACTTACCATTGGCGTTTTTAGGGAACTCCTCCAGCCACACATAATCCGCTGGCTGCATGAAATTGGGCAAATTGGCTTTCATGTGCACGGCCAGCGCCGCTTCGTCCGTGCCAGCAATACCCCGCACGAACAAGACAATCGCCTCACCCAGCCTTTCGTCTTTGCGCCCCAACGCGCACGCCTCGGCCACTAAGCCACTTTCTATGGCGGCTTCCTCGACTTCGGTCGGGGACACCCGATTGCCACTGGTTTTGATCATCGCGTCGTCGCGGCCGACGAAATAGAGCAAGCCGTCTTCGTCGCGCCAGATGGTGTCGCCAGACCAGACCGCCATGCCGCCGTAACGCGACCAATCGGGTGCGGGTTTGAAGCGTTCGGCTGTGCGCGCTGTGTCTTGCCAATATCCAGCCGCAACCAACGGCCCTGCATGGACCAGCTCGCCATGTTGGTTGGGCTTCGCTTCGCTGCCATCCTTTGCCACCACCATGATTTCGGCGAAGGGGATGCCCTTGCCCATGCTGGTCGGGTTGGCGTCGATCAAATCGGGGGCGAGATAGGTCGAACGGAATGCCTCGGTCAGGCCGTACATCGCAAAAATGCGAGTGTTGCCGCCAAAGATGCTGCGCAGCATTTTCACAAGGGTTGGCGTCAAGGCACCGCCGCTATTGGTCAAGCGCCGCATGTTGGCAGTCGCCTCTGCGGGCCAATCCTGTTCGGCCAATTGCACCCATAATGGCGGGACTGCGGCAAGTGTCGTCACTTTGTGCTTTGCACACGCCTTGATGACATCGCGCGGAGTAAGGTAATCGAGCGGCACGACGCAGCCGCCTGCTTGCCATGTCGAGATCAGCTGGTTTTGGCCGTAATCGAAACTGAGCGGTAGGACCGCGAGCGTCACATCGTCTGCGGCTAGGCCCAGATATTCCGACACGCTGACTGCGCCCAGCGACAGGTTGGCGTGGCTGAGCATCACGCCTTTGGGGCGACCGGTGGAGCCACTGGTGTAGAGGATCGCGGCTAGGGTGTCGGTGTCGGTGTTGGCGGGGAGTGGTGGGAGGGCTTCGGTAGTTTCATCGTCGAGGATGGACAGTAACTCTGCGTCATCCAGCAGCCTAAAATCCTCTCCGAGCTTGCTCGGGGAGGATTTATACTGCCCTGCCCTCGCCGCACTCGTCAGCAAAGCCCGTGCGCCGCTGTCCTCCATGATATGCCGCACCTGCGCTGGTTTCAGCAACGGGTTAACCGGCACATGCACCAGCCCCGCGCGCACCGTAGCAAGAGGCATAAAACACGCCAGCTCGGTCTTCGGCAGCCAAGTCGCCACGCAGTCACCGGCGGCGAAACCTTGATCGGCCAAAAATTTTGCGAGCCGACCGATACGGATGTTTAACGTCTGATAACTATAGGCACGGTCCTTGATACGGAGCGCGGGACTATCCGGCGCACCGCGCAAAGGAAGATGGTCGAGTGGAAAGGCTGGAAAAGCGTTCGTCATTGGGCCATTTGGTTGAGTTATAGAGTTAATCGGGGGCTTTTTTGCCGGTGAAAGGTGAATATCACGATAATTTCCTGACTGCGCAAGCAGCAGCAGGCGGGGCGCTTGATCGCGACCGTCAAGCGTCGCTGTTTGACCGGTTGGAATGGGTCGAAACGCTGCACCGAATGGCGCTGCGCGATCGTGCGCCTTTGCTGGTCAACGCGCAGGATAATGATGCCGGGCTTTGGCTGCCGCTAATGGAACACAGCAACGGCCACTACGCGTCGCTTGCCAATTGGTATAATTTTCATTGGCGACCGATTTTTGAAAATGCACAGGATGAGGTCACGAAATTGGCGCTCCTTCGCGAGGCGGCCTTGACCGTTCAAAAGCAAGCCCGGCGACTGACCTTGTCCCCCTTGCCCGACGAAGACCACAGCGCCTCCCTGATCACCAATGCATTTCGGCAAGCGGGCTGGGCTGTATTCAGCGAGCAATGCGACGAGAACCATATCTTGGAAGTCAAAGGCCGCAGCTTTGACGCCTATTGGGAAAGCCGCCCCAGCCGGTTGAAAAACACCGTAAAGCGCAAAGGTAAATCGGGCGTCGTCACGATCCGTATCGAGCGCGAGTATCAGCCCGATAGCTGGGCCGATTATGAACGCGTCTATGCCCGCAGCTGGAAGCCGCATGAAGGCAGCCCTGAATTTCTGCGCCAATTGGCCGAACGTGAAAGCGTTGCGGGCGCTTTGCGCATAGGCCTTGCCTATATCGACGGCACGCCGGTTGCAGCGCAATTTTGGACCGTTGAAAACGGCACAGCGTTGATTCACAAGCTGGCACATGACGAACGGCATATGCAGGCATCGCCTGGAACGTTATTGTCCGCTGCATTGTTTCAGCATGTGATTGATGTCGATCATGTCGACTTGATCGATTTCGGCACCGGCAATGATGCCTATAAAGCAGAATGGATGGAGGCGGTGCGTCCGCGTTACCGGCTGGAATTGTTCTGGCCAAACCATCCGGCCAACTGGCCGCACATTGCCATCCGCCACCTTCGCGCCTATCGCGCCAAAACCTAAATAAGGACCTGAAATGCCTTTTGTCGCTGACGAAACCGAAATCACCATCCGCGAATTGTTGATCGACGTGCTGGGCGTCGCCCCCGCTACCGTCGCCGCGATGACCGATGATACGCCTTTGTTTGGTGCACTGCCAGAGCTTGATTCGATGGCGGTTGCCGGATTGTTGACCGAGATGGAAGATCGGCTGGATATTATGATCGACGATGATGATGTCGACGGCGATCTGTTCGAAAGCTTTGGCAGCCTTGTCGCCTTTGCAAAAGCCAAGGTTGGCGCCCAAGGATAATAATGTGACTGCGCCGGAATATCTTACCTATCGGTTTGCCGGGCATGACGAATTTTGCCTCAGCTTTGGCGGCGATAGCGTGCGGCGCATCCTGATTATCCCACCTTTGTTTGACGAAATGAACCGGATGCGGCGCGTGCTGGCAACGGCGATGCGCGATTTGGCATCGCGGGATATTGGCTGCGTTCTAATCGACCTGCCCGGTTGCAATGAAAGCCTCGCACCGTTGCACGAGCAAAGCCTAAACGGCTGGCGCGACGCGGTGACGGCTTGCGCGGAGCAGCTTGATATTACGCATATCGCGTCGCTACGCGGTGGAGCACTGATTGATGATGGCAAGCCCGCGCTTCCCCATTGGCGGCTTGCTCCAGCCAAAGGATCGTCGCTGTTGAAGACGATGATTCGCACGCGGATTGCTGGCGAAAAGGAAGCCGGAAATAGCGTCACTGAAGCTGCAATTTTAGCACAGGCAGAAACCGAACCGGTCGAGCTGGCTGGCAATATGTTGGGGCCTGATATGGTCGCACAGCTTGCTATCTCGGAACCTGCACAGCCACCCCAATCGACAGAACGCAAACTCGGCGAGGACATCATGGGTGCCCCGCTCTGGCTTCGTGCCGAGCCGCAAGATGACTCAGCATTCGCCGCAAACATCGCCGCCGATCTTAATCGTTGGAGTGCTTCATGCGGCGGATGATCAACTTTGATTGCGAAGGCGCCAAGCTTGCCGGAACATTGGATGAAGGCGTACAGCCCACCGGCCTGTTGATCGTGAGCGGCGGTAATGAAATTCGCAGCGGCGCACATGCGGGCCAAGCCGCAATGGCCGCGCATTTCGCGGCCCTAGGCTATCCGGTGTTTCGCTATGATCGGCGCGGGATTGGAGACAGCGAGGGTGATAACGGCAGCTTTGAAAGCAGCAGCGCCGATATTGCATCCGCTGTCTCGGCTTTTCGAAATGAAGCAGCCCATATGCAGCGGCTTGTCGCGTTCGGAAACTGCGACGCCGCGACGGCTTTGGCGTTGTTCCATAAAAATTTTAGCATCGACGCATTGATCCTCGCCAACCCTTGGGTGATCGAGAACGCCACTACCGAGGCGAGCTCGCCGCCCACCAGCGCCGCCGTCCGCGCGCGTTATTGGAACCGGCTGAAAAATCCGCGGAGCTTGATCGATCTGTTGACCGGCAAAATCAATCTGCGGAAACTTGCAGGCGGGCTAGTCAAAGCTACGCAATCGGACAGGCTTTCGGGGCTATCGGAACAGCTGGCAAGTACGCTGTCGAACAGCGCGCAGCCCATCACTATTCTGATCGCGGATCGTGATACCACCGCATTGGCGTTTATGGTGGCTTGGAAATCGGACCTGTTCGCGAAAGTGCGCACGCGCCGGGAAATTGCATTGCACAGCTCCGCCACCGCATCGCACAGCTTCGCCGATATGCAGGCGAAGGCGTGGCTGTTACGCCAGATCGAAAGCGTCCTTAGCGCCGATTAGCTGGCGCTCTCCAGTCTCTCACCAAATGTCGTTCGTCGAATTTGGGTATTTACACTTGTAATCGATGCGATTACGCCTGTAATCAATAAGGCGAAGGAGTCGGCTATGAGCCAAAAACCAACTGAACGCATTAGTGACGCCGAACTCGCGGTGATGGAGGTATTGTGGGAACAATCCCCGCTGACCGCCACTGAAGTTTCGGGTCGCGTCGCGGCGCGGCGTGATTGGTCCCTCGCCACTGTCAAAACACTGCTCTCACGGCTGGTCGCCAAGAATGCGATTGACCATCACCTCGATGGCCGCCGCTTTCTGTACAAGCCTTTGGTTGCGCGTGATGCCTATGTCACTGGCGAATCGCGCCGCTTGGTCGACCGCTTTTTTGGCGGTAAGCTGATGCCGCTCGTGGCACATCTGGCCGAACAGGAAAAACTGTCAGGCGATGATATTGCCGAAATTGAACGCTTGTTGCGGGAGATGAAGTCATGACCGAGTGGCTTTTAGACACCCTATTCGCATCGACGGCTTTGCTGTTGCTCGTCTTGCTTATGCGCGGGACAGTGGCGCGGCATTTTGGCCCAAGCGTCGCATATTGGCTGTGGCTTTTGCCTGCTGCACGCTTGTTTATGCCGGCGTTGACAAAGCAAGTCGATACACCCCCGCCCGCTGACTATAATCAGGTGACGGATCTCGTCAGCAACGCGGCTTTTGCGGCACCAGCCCATTCTGTTCCAGCCGAAGTATCGATCACAAGCACCGCAGCTTTTGATTGGACGACATTAGGGTTGTCGCTCTGGCTAGGCGGCGCCGCATTGCTGTTTATCGTTCAAATGGTGCGCTATTGCGCGCTACGCGACGAAATGCTGGCGGACGCAACCGAGATAGACCGGATTGGCGATATCCGCGTTATTCAAAGCGACCGGATCGGCGGGCCATTGGCGTTTGGCTTGTTCCGCCGATACATTGCCGTACCCGATCATTTTACCCGCACCTTCACGCCCAAAGAACGCGACCTCGCATTGGCGCACGAATTGGCGCACCACCGCGCTGGCGATCTTTATGCCAACCTCGCCGCCTTCCTATTTCTGTGCCTGTCTTGGTTCAACCCGCTGGCATGGTTCGCATGGAGCGCGTTCCGTTTTGACCAAGAGGCCGCTTGTGACGCCCGCGTCCTTGCCGGCACCGACAGCGGTACACGCCAACATTATGGCCGCGCGCTGGCCCGCGCTGCGTCATCCGACCGGATGCCTGCCTTGGCGATGGCGATGGCGCAAAATAGCCCGCGCAATATTATCGAACGATTGAGGAGATTGATGATGAAAGACACCAGCAAACGCCGCCTTTGGGCCGGACGAACCGCGATTTTCGTCGCCGCCGCGATTGCGTTGCCACTGACCGCCACAGTCGTTCCGGTCTTTGCCGAAAGCGACGCGCCGACGATTGAAAAACACAAAACAAAAATCGTCATCATGAAACGGGGCGACGGCGATGTGCAGACCATAAATGTTAGCGGTGATGGCGAGACGCCTTTCGTCCAAACAATCGAGAAGGATGGCAAGACCATCGTGCTGCACTCGACACATGCGTTGAACGAGGCAGAAATTGAGCGGATGGTTGCCGATGCCGAAGCATCCCGTGCCCAGGCAGACGCGGATTTCGGTCAAGCCGAAGCGGATCGCGGTGAGGCAGAAGCAGCGCGCGGTGAAGCGGAGGCCGCCCGTGGAGAAGCTGAGGCGGCACGCGCTCACGCCATTGCAATCGCGCAGAATATCGACGTTGCGTCCTATATCCCTGATATCGACATCAGCGAAATCACGAAAAATTGCGAAGCAGGCCAGCCAGTGACGACAGACGTCACAGGATTCGACGGCAAAAACAAATCCCGCGTCCGGATTGTGATGTGCGGCAAAGGCCAAGCCAAATTGGCAAAAGCCCAAGCCATCCAAGGGCTACGCGAAGCCCGTGCGGAGGTCGCCGATGACGAGGACATTCCCGAGGCAACGCGCAAATCGGTACTCGACAGCATGGAAAAACAGATCAATCGGATGCAAAATGAAATCGCCAAAGACGGCGGCGCGGACGATTGACCGCGATTGGCTTTAGAAAATCATGCTCCCCAGTCCGATTTTCTGATGAACTGGGCGGCTTCCATAACGGAGGCCGCCCTTTTCAGTTATTCGGCAGCAGGCGCCTTCGCCGCGACCGCCTCGCTGACGATGCGGATTTCCAGCGCTTTGTCTGCGACCAGATAATCCTGCGCTGCCTTTTGAATATCAGCAGGGGTGATCGACGACCAGATTTCGGTGCGCTTCGCGCGACGTCCAAGCCGCTCTGGTTTGCTCTGCGCATCAGAGATCGCATTCAGCCAGCTGCCGTTCGACCGTTCTTGCGCCGCGAACCGTTCCAAGATCGGCTGGCGAACACGCAGCAGCGCGTCTTCCGTCGTCCCTTCATCGCGCAACCGCGCAATAATCGCCAGCAGCTCAGCCTTTACCACGTCCATATTTTCAGGCGTTGTCGTGACGAGAGTCAGGAACATTCCATAGCCCGGAAACGCGTTAGACGGGATCGAGACAGCCTCTGGCGTATACGTCGCGCCGAGTTTCTCGCGCAACACGGCGCGCATCTCAGTCTGCAAAACGCCGCCCAGCAATTCACGCGCGGCGGTGGAGCGTTGATCGCTATCATCGCCCGCAGGCCAGTTGAGCAATATGATCGCCTGATCATCTTTGCCTTTATGCGTTAGAGTACGCGGCGTTAGATCGGTGGGAAATGCCAAAGTTATAGGCGGCTTCGCCTTTCCGCGTTTCGGCAATGCACCGAACGTGTCGGCAATGGCCTTTACGGCTGCTGCTTCATCGACATCGCCAACCAGCGAAATTTCGATAGGGCCGCTTTGCAGCTCTGGCTGCAACCAAGCTTTCAGTTCCGCCATATTGCGGTCAGACAAGCCATCGACATCAGCATTGGAAATACGCGGATCGTCGCTGGCAAGGACACCAAACACTTTGGATTGGAAAACGGCCATAGGGCTGCTTTTCAACTGATCCTCGATAACAGGGGCATAGGACTGCCAGCTTTGATCGGTTTCAGCGCGATAGCCATAGGCCGTTGTTGTCGCAGCAAGCAGTTGCATCTGAAATTCCAGATCCTGCGGCGATACCGTGCCCGACGAACCGAACTCACGCTGCTTTGCCGATAGACCCAGCTTTACTTTGCGCCCGGCGATGACCCCTTGCAATTCGTCAAAGCTATGGGCAGCCAAGCCATCCTGACCCGACATCGTATCCATGAAAAACGGAAGCCCCATGGTGACCGATTTCTGTCCGGCCAGTCCCGACCCGATCCGTACCGAGAAATGGACATTACCGGGTTCAAAATCGGTTTTCTTTATATTCAGCATCACCCCGTTGCGGAACTGGATTGCCCGAAAGCCCAGCTCGGCATTCTGCTTATCGGTGGCGATGCGTCCCGCCTTTCCAAAATTGGCATAGGCAAATTTCACAACTTTCGCCTCGGCGAGCGGAGCGATTGCGATCGACTTGCTTTCGTCCAGTGTCGCAGCCGCCAAGGATGCAAAATTCTCCACCGGCAGCTTGGATGCAAGGTGGATGTAGTTTGGACCGCTACCCCAGTCTTTTTTGAATTCAGCGTTCACCATTTCGGGCGTGATTTGCGCTTTATATGCTTCAAAAATCGCGAGGTCACTGCTTGGTGCAACGGCGAAAGTCCGGTTCAGCGCGTTGTCGGACAGCACTGTCGCCAAATAATCATGGGGCCTGCTGCTTTCGGTTTGTGCCGCCGACTGCAAGGCTGCGCCCAATTGCTGCACCGCCGATTCAAGTTCGTCTTTGCCAAGACCATGTTCCGCCATGCGCCTGTATTCTTGCTCAGAAAATTTGGCGGCGCTTTGCCAATCGCCATCCTTGACAACGGCGGTGAACGACAAGTTGTACGCACTGCGAAACAGCGGGCTCGCGCCAACGGCGGTCGCAGTCACACGGCTTTCTGCCGCGCGGCTCAATTGGTCGAGACGCTTGCCCAAAGCAATTTGCCACAGCTGGCTAAGGAATCCATCGCGCACTTCATCCGCAGTGTTTTCAAACGGTTCTGCAGGCTTGATACGGACAAGTTCGACCGCCTCCACGACACCGGGGTTGGCAAAGTTGCCGAAACGAATGGCTTGGTCGGCATCGACTTTGCCGAATGCGTTTCCGCTGCCCGCAGCTGAACCTTTGCCGCGCCAATCGGCGAACCGCGCTTTAATTTTCTCCTCAACCGCATCGACGTCAAAATCGCCGACGATCGCCAGCGTAGTTAGCTCAGGCCGATAGTTCCGTTCATAAAATGCGCGAACCGTTTTCGGCAGCGCGTTTTTGATGTCGTCTTGACTATCGGTGAAGACGCCTTTGCCAGCATTGGATTGCGGCGCTGCATTGTTTAAATAGGCTTGCAAGTTGCGGATACCGGGGCTGTCACGCGTTGGCGCTTCGGCCAAAATCACACCGCGTTCTTTGTCGATGGCATCGTTGGTCAAGGCCATTTCACCCGCCGTTTCGCGCATTATCATTAAGGCGGCGTCGAGCATTTCATCATCGGTGCGCGGTAGCTCGAGCTTATATCGGGTATAATCCGGTCCGGTTTCGGCATTGGTATCTGCGCCAAAGGCAAGACCTAGACGCTCAAGCTTTTTCAACAGCTCGCCGTCGGGGATGTTGGTCGATCCGCGAAACGCCATATGCTCCAAGAAATGGGCAAGGCCGCTCTCGCCTTCAATCTCTGCCATACGGCCGGCATCGATTGTCAGCCGCACCGAAGCGGCACTTTTTGGCGTTTCGTTGCGGCGCAGCGCATATTTCATGCCGTTCGGCAGTATGCCGTAACGAACCGCGGTATCTGGCATAAGGTCATTCGTTGCGATGCCCCAGCCGTTGGCCTCGGTCTTTGTCGTGGTTGTTTGCGATGTGTTTTGTTTGTCAACCGTCTGCGCCAATACAGGCGTCGTTGCGGCCAACGCTATCGCGATTGCGATCATTGAAACTGGGCGCATTGCACCCTTTGTGATTTTAAATTGCATCGTAAAGCTCCCCATTTTTCCAGCGAATGACGTGTCGCCTAGAACGAAATTTCAACAAAGCCGGGTTCGACGAACAGCACTGCGTCACCCACCGAGCGTGCGCCCCATCGACAAACGCACAATTTTGAACTGCGAATAAACCACGCAACCTGCTTTCACGCGCCATATTATTCCGCCATAGCGTCTGTATGACTGATTGGCCCGACACAATCCATGCAGGCGAAACGGAACTGCACGAGCCATTGGTGCGGCGCGTGCTGGCTCCGAATCCGTCACCCTATACATTTACCGGCACACAAACTTGGCTGGTCGGGGCTGGCGACGAGATTGCCGTTATCGACCCGGGTCCATCGGGCAGCGGGCTAAGCATTGGCGACCCGAAAGACATCAACGGCGAAGGCCATGTCGATGCCATATTGCGCGCCGTTGGTAACGCGAAGATCACCGCGATCCTGTGCACGCACACGCACCGCGACCACAGCCCCGCAGCAGCTCCGCTAAAGGCCGCAACCGGCGCGCCAATCATCGGCTGCGCGCCTTTGGCCCTTACCGATAATGGCCCCCGCGCCGACAGCGCCTTTGATCCCGATTATGCCCCCGACCGCATATTGGCCGACGGCGAACGCGTCAGCGGCAAAGGCTGGACGCTACAGGCCGTCACCACCCCCGGGCATACCAGCAACCATATCTGCTATGCCTTAATCGAAACCGGCGCATTGTTCACCGGCGACCATGTGATGAAATGGTCCACCAGCGTCGTCTCACCGCCCGATGGCGACATGGCGGCCTATATGGCATCGTTACAAAAGCTATACGACCGCGAGGACCGCATTTATTATCCCGCCCACGGCCCTGCGATTGAGAAGCCTCGGCAATTGGTGCGCGGCATGATTGGCCACCGGCGGCAACGTGAGGCGCAGATATTGCGCGAACTGGGCAAAGCATCGGCACCGATACCGGCACTGGTCGAGGCCATGTATAAGGGGCTGGACAGCCGATTAAAGGGCGCAGCGGGACGTTCTGTTCTTGCACATTTGCTGGACTTGCAAAATAAGTCTCAAGTTAGGCAGGATGGCGAGCAATGGACGCTCGCCTGACTCACCGCGTTCTGATCGGCTTTGGCTTAGCTGGGCTGCTACTCATCGGCGTCAGCTGGATAGTGACGCGCAGCGTCAGCCCGTCGCCCGAAACGATCGCCAGCGCCAGCCTGAAAGGTATTCGCGAACAAAACCGGCTGACAGCCTTTGTCGCCAACTATTCCGCTGTGGTCACCAGCGAACAGCGCCGCTTTGGTCTGTCGGCGCGCAAGACGCTGATCATGCAAGGGCTGGTGCGGTATGAAGTGGATATGACGAAACTGGCGTCGAACGACGTCCGCTGGGATTCAGGCACCAACACGCTGCGGGTTCGCATTCCCGATATCGAAGTCGCGGCGCCGCAGATCGATTTGAAATCGATTCAGGAATATACTGACGGCGGCGTATTGACCGCGTTGACCGATGCCGAACGCGTGCTGGACAGCGCAAACCGCAGCAAGGGCCTCGCCGAGCTATCCCGCCAAGCCGAGGGACCAGTGCCGATGCGCCTTGCCCGTGAAGCTGCGCGCCGTGCGATTGTGCAGAACTTCACCGTGCCGATGAAAGCGGCTGGAATCAACGTGCAGGTCGAGGCAAAATATGGGGATGAATTGGTCGGCAAAGTCGATACCCGTTGGGATCTTTCTACGCCTTTGGAAGAGATCATGCGGAAGTAATTCGTTTCACGCAAAGGACGCGAAGATTTTTAAGAGGTGATCTTGGCTTCTCGGCGATAGCCGCTATCAATGCAGCATCGTAATTTTTAACACGCTGCGCGGACGAGGTCCTGACCTCTTAAAAATCTTTGCGAACTTTGCGTGAAACGAACTTTGTGCCTTACACTTGGCAAGGCAGGTCACGTCTGGAGAATAAAATGAACGCCCCTATCCCCCGCGAAAACCTTGCCGGTGTTGACTTGCTCGGCGAAATCAACCGGCTGAAAAAAGAACGCAACGCGGTGATCCTGGCGCACTATTATCAAAAGCCGGAGATTCAGGATCTGGCCGATTTTGTTGGGGATTCGCTAGAACTCAGCAAGCGCGCAGCAGAAACCGATGCCGACGTCATCGCCTTTTGCGGGGTGAAGTTCATGGCGGAAACAGCAAAAATCCTGTCGCCCGAAAAGACCGTGATTCTACCCGATATGGCTGCGGGCTGTTCGTTGGAAGATGCGTGCCCACCGGGCCGGTTCAAGGCATTCCGCGACGCGCACCCCGATCACATCGCGCTGACCTATATCAATTGCTCTGCCGAGGTGAAGGCACTGTCGGACATCATCGTCACGTCATCCAGTGCCGAAACCATCCTTGCGCAAATCCCGGAAGGCCAGAAAATCATCTTTGGCCCTGACCGGCATTTGGGGGGATATCTAAGCCGCAAATTCAACCGCGAGATGTTGCTATGGCCCGGCGTCTGCATTGTGCACGAGGCATTTTCGGAAACCGAATTGCTAAAGCTAAAGGCACAACACCCCGGCGTCCCTGTTGCGGCACACCCCGAATGTCCACCGCATATCATTGACCATAGCGACTATGTCGGCAGCACGAGCGGCATATTGCAATATGCCAAAACCTTTGAAGGCGACACGTTGATCGTCGCCACCGAGCCACATATTATCCACCAGATGGAACTGGCCCTACCGGACAAAACCTTCATCGGCGCACCCGGAGCCGACGGCAACTGCGCCTGCAACATCTGCCCCTATATGGCGCTGAACACGATGGAGAAACTCTATCTGGCGCTCCGCGATTTGCAGCCGCAGATTGTTATGAATGAGGGTGTTAGGCTGGCAGCGAAGAAGAGTTTGGACCGCATGCTGGAGATGGCGAGCGGGACTGTTGGGAAGGGCGATTTGGGTCGGGCGTGAATATGAGGCGGTTTAAGCTAGTGCGCGTCTTGATGGGAAGCGGCTGGCCCAGCGGGCACATAGCGGTCGATTACTATCAGACTTGGCCAGATAAACCTGGTGGCGATGAATGGTGCCTTACTGGGGATACTGTTTCAGCTGACGAGCTGTGCGCCGAAATAGATCAGCTTATATCAGAACTTGAGGAGATACGGGCCGAGGCTCCTGAGCGATTCCGGCAGTGGAATACCGGGCAAAAAGGTGAAAAATGAACCCCCTCTCTCCCCTTGCGAGAGAGAATAGTCCTGCTTAGTGGCTTGTCCGCCTAGCTGGTCTTAGAGAGGGGGTGCGGCTTGCACATTGCCTGCTTCACATACCCTCGCCCAGCTACGGCTAATTCACTGCGCTCATAAGCCTGCGCAACCCTCTCCCGTAAAGGGAGAGGGGATTGGGGTCATTAGACGTAAACACCGTCTTCAACCTGCAACCATTTCGCGCTACATACGTTACCGTATCATGCACCACCAAACACCCGCTTTGCGCCACCCGCGCATCACTGCGTTCGAGGAATTTGTCCGCGATCCAGCATTCCCGTGCGTCGGCGCGAAGGCTGCGTTGTCAAAACGGCAGATGACCTATGTTGTCGCCTGCGACATCCGTTCGGCATGGGATGATTTGGATATCCACACCGCTATCCGCGGGATTGTCAATTTGTACCGCGAAAATCCTGCGCCGTTTCGCTCGCTGGCGGTGATCTTTGATACCGACACCGCGTTGGACGAGCTGGGTTTTGAGCGATATCTGTGGGCGCGGCTGCAATCGTTGAGCGACAAGGATGACCGCCTTGGCCAGAAAATCGATGATCGCGTTGCGCATGATCCGGGGCATCCCGAATTTTCTGTCAGCTTTGGCGGCGAGGCGTTTTTCATTATCGGCCTGCACCCACAAGCCAGCCGTCCGGCGCGACGATTTGTGCGGCCCACGATGATTTTCAATCTGCATGACCAGTTTGAAAAGCTGCGCGAAGAGGGGCAGTATGAGAAGCTGCGCACCGCAATCCTTGACCGCGACGTAAAGATTGCAGGCGACATGAACCCGATGCTGGCGCAGCACGGCGAGGTGTCCGCCGCGCGGCAATATAGCGGTCGAGCGGTGGGGGCCGAATGGAAATGCCCTTATAGTCGTGCCAGTTCGCGCACTGATGTGGAGTTGAATCATGCACGCAACGATTGAACCCCGCACGGGCGTCGCCTTCACGCTGAACAAAGGCGATATCCTGACGGTCACCGACCCGCTGGGCGAGCAAGTCGCGGACCTGCTGGCTTTCAAGCAGGGGGATATCGGCGAAGTGATATCGTCGGGGCGGACGCTGGATTATGCCAGCCGCATTTTCCTGACCACCGGCGACGTGCTCTATTCCAACCGCAGCAACGTGATGCTGGAAATTATCGCGGACGACGTTGGTCGCCACGACTTTCTGCTGACACCGTGCAGCAAAGATACCTTCCGCATCATCTATGGCGACACCAATCCGCATCAGGGTTGCTTTGGCAATTTGGCCAATGCGCTGGCGCCGTTTGGGGTGACCGAAGACATGATCCCCGTCGCATTCAATTGCTTTATGAATGTCACCATCGATGGCCACACGGGCGTGCTGAGCGTTGATCCGCCGCTCAGCAAAGCGGGTGACAGCATCCGTTTCGTTGCACATATGGATTTGGTCATCGGGCTGACGGCATGCTCGGCGTTGCAATCGAACAACGGCTCTTTCAAGCCGATCCAATATGCGATTGAGCGCAAAGCTTGAATGGCATCGGCGCCTTTGCTGGTCCTGACCTTCGCGGCACCGCACTGGCGTCGCCTGCACGGCTGGCAAAGCTGCGCATCGCCTTATGCTATCTGGCCCGTCATCAACGGCTGATCAGCTTTGATAATCCGAAGACGTTTACCGAACTGGTGCAGCGGCGAAAGCTGATTGGTCGCGATCAGCGCATGGGGATGTTGGCCGACAAGGTTGCTGTGAAAGCCTTCGTTGCAGCGACGTTGGGGGCCGAATGGGTGACGCCAACGCTGTGGCATGGCACCGACCTACCCGAAACGCCCGACTGGCCGCTGCCCTTTGTCGTCAAATCGCGGCACGGGTGTAACCAGAACGCGTTTTTCCGCGATAGCTTAGCCGATTGGCCGAAGGTCCGGCATCGCGCGCGGCGCTGGATGAAGCAATCTTACGGCACATTGCTTGACGAATGGCTTTATACGCAGATCCCGCGCGGGATATTGGTCGAACCCTTTATTGGGGAGCATGATAGCGTTCCCGTTGACTATAAAATCTACACATTTGGTGGCCGCGCGACGCATGTCCAAGTCCATCTGGACAGGGAAAACAACCATCGCTGGATGCTGTTCGACCGCAATTGGGCGCGCGTTTCCGCGCCAAGCGCCGACCCCGACCCCATCCCGCCGCAGAGCTTGCCAAAAATGCTGGATGCTGCGGAAAAACTCGGCAGCGGCTTTGATTTTGTCCGGTGCGATTTTTACGAGGTCGCTGGCCGTCCGTTATTTGGCGAAATGACGTTTTATCCCGGTTCTGGCCTCGATAAATTCGCCCCCGTTTCACTCGACAACGTTTTGGGCAGCCACTGGTTAGCCGCAAGCGGACCCTAAACGTATCGTCAATCGATTGCCAAGATTCGCATCCCTGTCAAAATCATTGTATAACCTTGCAAAATCGGAGTCGCATTACGCTACGATTGCTTGCGTTTTACATTCTCCAGCATAGGACTCACGCGCTACGGCGCTAAGGGGGGCGTGACAGTGGTTGTCATGTCAGAGAGCAACGTGCTGCATTGCGCCGCACATGGATAAAGGATGGGTCGAATGGCAGTTGATTGGTTAGCGGATGTCCGCATTTATGATGCCGATGCTGATGAAAGCGTCGTGAACAAAATCGTGAACTATTGCGGAATTGCGTTGCAAAGCCGTGATGGTCAGCTGGTCGCAATGGCCGATCCCAAGGAATGCGAAACGGTTCGCGAAAATTTCCTGAAAAAGAAACTGGGCCTGACTCAATCGGATGCCGTTCTGGACGAAGCAATCCAGTCGGTGCGCGAAGTGATGAAAGCTGATCGCACAAAGAACCGCGTCACCGTTTATTATTTGCTGACCAAGCATTTCGGTTCGCTCAACCTGTTTGGCGGCGTTGCAGGCGCAGCAGCAGGAGCCGCTGGACTGGCCGCTGCCGCCGCAGGTGCATTTTCGGGCGACGATAAGGACGAGGGTGCTTCGGTAGCGCCTCTTGCCGCCGCTGCTGGAATCGCGGGTGCTGGCGTAGCTGCGGTCACGGGTGCAGCTGCGTCGGCAGGTGCTGCTGTATCGAACGCTGCGTCTGGCGCTGCTGATCTTGCATCGGATGCTGCATCAAGCGTTGCCGATACGGTATCGGGCGTTGCTGGTTCGGTTCGTGACACGGTCGCTGCACCATTGGCGGCTGTCGGAGCTGGCTATGATGACGATAATTCCGGTGGTGGCTTTGGCTGGTTGAAATGGTTGTTGCTGGCAGCTTTGCTGGCGGCTTTGCTGTTCTTCTTGCTGAAATCATGCTCGGGTCAGGAAGCAACACCTGTTGCTGACACTGAAACAACCGAGGCTGCATCGACCGAAGAAGCGCCTGAAGCTGTTGCAACCGCAGAAACCGCTGTTGCCGCACCTGCGGGTGCAGGC
The DNA here is from genome assembly GCA_040079555.1 of Sphingorhabdus sp. Classification (GTDB taxonomy): domain Bacteria; phylum Pseudomonadota; class Alphaproteobacteria; order Sphingomonadales; family Sphingomonadaceae; genus Sphingorhabdus_B. The sequence goes on from JBEBKE010000005.1 coordinate 22,592, forward strand.
GTTGCTGCTGGCGAACGCAATGGCAAGCCGATGCTGACGGTCTATTTCGACACCGGAAAATCGGACGTGACGGCTGATCTGGCTGCCGCTGCGGCGAAAGTGAAAGCCTATGTCGCTGACAATGCAGGCGCAAAGCTGGGCGTGTCGGGCTTTAACGACCCCACAGGCAATGCCGCTGCCAATGCGGAGCTTTCCAAAAAGCGTGCACAGGCCGTTGGCAAAGCTTTGGAAGCTGCGGGCATCCCTGCTGCATCCATCGAAATGGTGAAGCCAGCGGAATCAACCGATACCAAAGTTGATAACACTGCCGCTCGCCGCGTCGAAGTGGTCGTGCAGTAATCTCCAAATCCTGGGGTGAACCAGGAAGGGGGCGGGGCCATTGCGGTTCCGCCCCTTTTTTGTTGCGTGAATTTGGAATAGAGCAATGTCGAAGCACAGATTTAGGGGCACAAATATGCGGTTTGACTTACCCGGTTTCGATCTCAACGAATTCATACGCGCGACATTGGCCGAAGACCTTGGCCCCACCGGCCGCGATGTGACCAGCGAAAGCGTCATTCCAGCGGGTGCACGCTTTGCAGGCGTGATGGATAGCCGCGATGACATTGTCGTGGCAGGCTTGCCGATTGCCCTAGCGTTTTTCCGTCATCTCGATCCTGAAATGGAAATCCACATGCTTGCAACCGAGGGGCATGGCGTACCGGCTGGGTCGGACCTGATGCAGTTAGAGGGTAATGCGCGGGCGATGCTGACGGCGGAACGGTCTGCGCTCAACACCGTCCAACATCTGTCGGGTATCGCGACTATGACGCGCCGCTATGTGAAAGCAATTGCGGGGACTGGCTGCACGCTATTAGATACGCGCAAAACCATACCAGGGCTGCGCGTGCTGGAAAAATACGCAACGCGCATGGGCGGAGCGACCAACCACCGCATGGGCCTATGGGATGCGGCGATGATTAAGGATAATCATGTTGCCGTAGCGGGCGGCGTGGTCGAGGCGGTGCGCCGTGCCAAGGATGCCGGAGTCGAACGCATCATCTTGGAAGTTGATCGGCTGGAGCAAGTCGAGCCGGGATTGACCGCTGGCGCCACCCACTTGCTGCTCGACAATATGGATGTCGCGATGCTGACCGAGGCCGTAAAGCTGGTCGCTGGACGCGTGCCGACCGAGGCATCGGGCGGAGTGACGCTGGAGACCATCCGCGCCAAGGCAGAGACCGGCGTGACCTATATTTCGGTCGGCAGGCTGACACAAAGCGCACCTGCCGCTGACATCGGGCTAGATTTCAATGTCGTTTGATCACGATAGCTTGAATATTCACCGTAGCCCTGAGCCTGTCGGGCCGACGGCCACCGAAGGTGAACGGCGCTTCACGGCAAGGCGTGCTTCGACAGGCTCAGCACTACGGTCATTGTTAATCGCGACTCCTTTGCTTTTGGCAGCAATGGCGACCAGTTCGATCCCTACTCAGTCCGCAACGGCGCAGGCGTGGCAGTGCAAAGCGCCTGCCAATCTGTCGCGGCCGAAAATCGAAACGCCCTCCCCCGATGAAATCCGCCGCACCCCGATTGCAGGCTATGTCCTTGCGCTCAGCTGGAGCCGGGAATTTTGCCGTGGCCGTGAAAAAGATCCAGACATGGAGCTGCAATGTTCGGGAAGGATCGGCGATTTCGGCTTTGTGCTGCATGGGCTTTGGCCCGAGGCGGCAGGGCCCGATTATCCGCAATATTGCCGCAAAGCCGGGCAGCTGTCGCGCAAAGTCGTTGCTGATAACATCTGCATGACTCCGTCGGTGCAGCTGTTGCAGCATGAATGGGCCAAGCATGGCACGTGTATGTCGCGAAAACCCGAAACCTATTTTGGTGCAGCAAAACTATTGTTCGAGGCGATTGAGTTCCCCGATATGGACCGGCTATCGCGGCAGGGCAGCAAAGAGGGTGAAACGCCACTGAATGCCGCCGGCCTTGCCGAAGCCTTTGCAGCGGCGAACGAGGGTCTGTCGGCCAAAGCGATCGCAGTGAAAACCAACCGGAAAGGTTGGCTGGAAGAAATGCGGATTTGTTTAGACAAAAAGTTCAAGCCGCAAACCTGCCCCGCATTTGTTAAAGGCGCGCCGGACAAGGCAGAGGTGAAGGTGTGGCGTGGGAGCTAGAAACCCCCTACCCCTCAATCACCCGCGTACCCGGATGATGTCTATCCAAATGCTTTTTGATGATGCGCAGGTTTTTGCTGTTTGATCGCCAGACAAAGTCGAACAAATCGCCAGCCAGCGGGATCGCGCCCAGCACCGTATCAACGCCGACGTTCGCGGCCATGCGCATCAAATGCCATTTCGACATGCCAAGGTTGCGGGCTTCCCACACCATATAGGCACCCATCGCCGCAGTCACGACATCACCGAGCACCGGGACAAGCCCGACTATCGAATCGAGCCCGATGGGGACTTTGGTTCCGGGAATGTGAAAGCTGCGTTCCAGCAACTGTTCCATCGCCTCCACCCGTTGCCGCACCGAATGCGGATCGCGGCCCATTCCGGGTAAAGATTTGGCCATCTGATCCATTTGTTCTTGCGAAATCGGCATATCGGTTCCTCTTCAAACCCTATTTCGTATCCCGCCCCAGATATTGCAAGGGATGCCATCCGCGCGCATTGCCCGTGAAGCCGAGCAAGCCGTTGCGCGGCAGTGACCAACGCACCGGATTGGCCAACGGCACAAAATTACGCAAATTCTGTAGTTTAAGCTCTGCTTCACCCAACAACCGCATGCGTTCGTCGCGGTCTGTGGCGCGCTGCGCCTCGGCCACCATCGCATCCGCCTCAGCACTGCAAATTGTTGTAACTTGGCATGACAATTGTTCCAGATACCATGCCGGGCTGGTCATATCGGCGGTTTGGTCGATCAAACGCATATCCTCTTGCTGACCAATCGTAACGCGTTCCACCGATAGGCCGATTGCGGCAAAATCGCTTTTCAACCGGGCAAAGAGCATCCGGCTGCCAGGGCCGCGCGGCATGGCGATGCGCAAAGCGCGGACGGGGCCGTTGGCGGCTTCCCAATTCCGAATAGCATCGCGCGCCTCCGTCTTGCGTTGATCCATCCGCCGAGACGCCCAATCAGGACGCGCAACGTCGGCGCGGTTGGGAAGAGTTTCTGGCGAAATCGTCAGCATCTCTTTCCACAGATTGACGTTAAAGTCCGAAATCATACGTGGCCGGTCCACAGCCTTGGTGATAGCTTCGCGGTTTGACGCCTCGGATAAAAACGGTCCAGCGGCGACAAATAGCAACCCGAACAGGCCCGGCGGGGAATCATAAACCGCCCCTTCACGCCCCTCAGTTGCGGCCAGATAGGGCAGATGTTCAAACCGACCCTCCAACACCAAATCACTCTCACCAACCACAAACCGCGCCAGTGCCGTCGGTCCATCATGAGAAGCGAGCGTGAGCCGCGCATCGTCCAAGGCAACGCCGCGCTCTGGGTCGTCCGCCCGATGTGATAGCTGCATGGCACCGGCTTGTTTCCGCGCGACCATCGGACCGGAACCTACATTTTTGCGGAGTAATCCCAATTCGGGCTGAGCCAGCAACTCGAGCAAATTGGGCATTGGCGCTTTCAACCGGATTTCCACGACCTTACCGGTCATGGGAACAATCCGGTCAATCACGGCGAGTTCGCTGGCAATCCGGCTATTGCGCAACTCGATCAGCCGCCGCGACAAAGCGACCGCAACTTCATCAGAGCTGATGTCGCGGCCATCATTCCAGCGCGTTTTTTCTAGCCGGAAAATATAGCTGAGGCCGTCTTCGGTGGTGATCCAGCGCGCCGCCAAAGCAGGCACAACGCGGCCTTCCAAATCAAAACCGACCAGCCCCCGCGCCGTTGCCATGCGCAGATAGGCTGACGCTGGCGGCAATGGCAGCGCGCCGACCGCCATTGCGCGCGGCTGATTTTCGACGACATCAACACGCAGACGCTCGTTATCGATACGCGGGCCGCACGCCGCCAGCATCGCCGCGCAAATACCGACTAGGGCCAGCGAAAGCTTCATAGCGGCTTTACCCCCAAAGTCCGGCTGGGGTGGGTGTGTGCGTCATTATCGCGCCAACCGGTGACATTGGACCGAACCAAGGCGCGCGAGCTGTAATAATAAAGCGGGATGATCGGCATATCCGCCATCAATATCGCCTCTGCGCGGCGCATCAAGGCCACACGCGCTTTCGGGCTCGGTTCGGCAAGCGCTGCATCCAGCGCCGCGTCATAATCCGCATTGGCATAGCCAGAATAGTTTTGAACACCGGTGTCGCTGCGGTGGACCGATAAAAAGTTTTCTGGCGCGGGCAGATCGGCGACCCATCCCGACCGAGCGAATTGAAAATCGGCGCGTTTCAGGCTGTCAAAATGTAGGCTGGCCTCGCTGTTCAACAGCTTTGCCTCCACACCAAATTCGCGCCACATCGTCGCCATGGCAACCGCTGCACGGCGGTGTTCGATCGAGCTGTTAAAGCGGATTTCGAAACGCAGTGGTTTTTTCGGGCCGTAGCCTGCACGGCGCAACAACGATCGCACCTCTGCCATGCGTTTTGGTGGATACCAGCCCACCCAATCGGGCTTGTAAACCGCTCCGCCACGCAACGACGCTGGCAGCAAGCCCCATGCGGGCTCATTCCCTGCATTGACCATTTGTCGCGCCAACCAGCGGCGATCAATCGCCATCGATAGCGCTTGTCTCACCCGAACATCGTCGAACGGCGGCTTGCGCGTGTTGAACGCGAAGTAGTAAGTGCCGAGATACGGGTGACTGCGCACCAGATCGGGATATTCCGCCTTTAACCAATGATGCCGTGCAGGCGGATAATCGCTGCCGATATGCGCGCCGCCAGCCAGCACCAGCCGCATCGCTGCGTTCATATTGTCCATTGGTCGCCAGATCAGTTTTGCGGTAACGGGGCGTCCGTTATGCCAATGCGGATTGGCCTCCAACTGCAATTGCTGGTTTAGCTTCCAATCGATCAGCCGGTAAGCTCCGCTGGTTACCAAAGGGCGATCCGCTGTCCATTTGTCACCGACCGCCGTTATTCGGTGAAACGGCAATGCCGCCATCGCCGGATGCGCAAGCAACGCGGGCAGTTCGGGGAACGGGTTCTTCAATCGCACAACGACACTCTGCGGGGTCGGCGCGTCAACCGCCGCGATTACGCCAAACAGGCCGCTATGCGGCGAGCCGCTATCCTCATCGCTTATGCGGGCAAAGGCGGCAGCAAAGACCTGTGCTGTCAGTGCTGTTCCGTCAGAGAATTTTAGCCCGTCGCGCAGCGTAAACGTCCATAGCTTGCCATCAGCACTGATATCCCATTTGGCGGCAAGTCCTGCTTCAGCCAATCCATCGGCGTTAAACCGCGTTAGTCCTTCAAACAGATCGCTGGCGATGCGCACCGATGCGATATCAGACACAATTTGCGGATCAAGCCCGCGCGAATCTGCATCGGACAATCGGATCAGCGTGTCCGAGCCAGCCGTTGCATCTGATACAGCATCGCCACTGCACGCGCACAACAGGGAAAGCAGCAGAGGCAAAAGCAAACGCATTACACGTGTTTAGGGACAAGGCCGCGGCGTAGCAACCTAGAGCCTATGCAACCGATCAATTGCAGTTGGACTTGCAACGGCTTTGCGCCGGTCACTTGATAGTTAAACACTTCTACAAGGAGACCGACGATCTTTTATCGGTGCCACAGGCAGGTTTGGCGCATAGGAATGAACGTTCGTGTTTGTCGATGCCTGGCGGACACGATCGACCAGCACGCATGCTCGGACTGAATCATACGAAGGGCGGCGTAGCCAACGATCTGGCTATCCGTGCACTCGATATCGCTGTGCGCCTGCGCTATTCGCCACATGGTTGCCTGTTTCACTCGGACGGCGTGGCAGCCGATATTGCTCCTATGACTCTCAGTAGAAGCTGCGGGCCTATGGCCATCAACGTGCGGCAAGAGCGACTGCTGCGGCAATGCTTCTGTCGAGACGATGTTGGCTACGCCGCCCTGCGGGTCAAATCGCTGAAGGCAGAGCTGACCTGTCGGCAGAAATGGCCAACACTGCGGCAAGCCGAAAGGGCCATGTTGTGCCTCTCCAACGCCTGCGGCACCCAATACATCTACGGATTCTTCAACACCGGAAGGCGTCATTCATATAGGGGCGGCATCAGCCCAATCGCATTCGAAGCCGGGGTGACATAATGCGGTAGGAGACCGGCGCAAAACCGTTACAAGTCCAGTCAGATCCCAGCTGGATACGCAGCCCGACAGTTGCGCCAACGCCGCTACCGCGCTGCCCAATTCCGGTATCGTGAAGCGTCAACCCCGTGTCGGGTGCGGCATGGATGGGCGTCGTGCCGAACAATGCCACCAGCGCTGCGAAATGGCTGATATTATTCATTTGTTTCCCTTTGCGATTATTTTTCATTTCGTATTTGGCTCTGCCTGAACACCCATCGCTGATTGATCGCAAATCGAGAAGGGTACTGGTACATGTCACTGACACCCCCGCAGTTCGGCGTAGCGCAACTAACGGTCGGACGGGGTGAGCGGTCCCTTGAGGCACAAGTTGGGTCGTGTACTGGTACATCGACATGATAGTGCGGCGGCTCGCCATGGCCTATGTTAATAAGCATTTTGAATTTGTGGCTTGTGCCAGAAACATTTTTTTGCTCGGGATGGATCAGTGTTGATCATGCTACGACTGAAATTTTATGCGGACGGCCATATAGCTAAGCGCGACGTTTTAGTTACATGGCCATTTGTTCGGTCGACCGGTGCTTAAGAAATTTCGGCAACCCGGCTAACTTAGGTTTTTTGAGGCAATAAGGTTCATGGTAAGAACAATTTTTTTCGCGCTTGGACTGTTGGGCGTCGCAGCGATCTGCCCTCCGGCTTACGCTGACTCGTATTTGCTCCATCTCGAAGGCGAGGTAGGGGATCGCAGGGCATATTTTGCTGACATGCTGGTGACAGATCGCACCCCGCCAACCCTTGACCCCCAGCCCACAGAGATCAAAGAACTGGCTGTCACGATCATCTATGAAAACGCCGAAATGCCGGAATTGGTTCAATTCAATCTGCAGTTCGAATGCCAGAACGACTTTTATTATGCATTCCACGAAATTACGACACCTAAGCTGCCGCAGTGGAAACCTGTGAAAACGCGAGTCGCCGCCGGAAGTGTTGCCCTGCGTCGGGTCGATCTTAAAACCGATACTCTTCCGGTCGGCGAATGGGAAGAGTCTGCTGAGCTTGCTATGCTGAAAGCCAATCAGCTGGCCTGTAACGATCAGAAAATCGAAAAGGCTATTCGCAGCTCGATGGTCGACGGGAAGTTTCATCGCAAGGTTTTCGAAGAGAAATTTCCGGCTTTGGGGCTAGAGACTTTGAACAAGGGGCTTCTGGTTACGCCCATGAGTCTTTGGTCAGAATATATTGATCTGACCTGGACGACGCTTTGGCCGGACGGCAAACATCCTGATCCGAGCGGGAAATGGTCTCGGAAATCAACACCCGAAGAGATTGCGAGCGCCGAGCGCGTGCTTGCTTCCTCAAAGCAGCAGCTTGCCGAGCTTGCAGATAAAACCAAGCGCGCTTACGAGCCCAAAGTCGAAGAAATGCAGTACAGACTGGCGTTCGACGCCGCTGCTAAAGAGTTGCGTGGCGGTCGCAAGTTAAGGGATTTTGAAGCCAAGATGCTACAGGTTTGGCAGGGCAAATCCGAGGATGTTGTAATTGCAAGCATGGGCCAACCGCGCTTCGCCAACACGGGACGCCTTCATACGCTTTCCTTTAATCAGGTTTTTGACAACCGCGTCACGGTTGGAAGCTCGGATGGTGCGGTCTGGACAGAAGGCAAATATACCAACTGCGATGTTCAATTCGTAACGATCGCTGATGGAGGAGGAATCTATCGCGTTGCTGACATCGTACTCAACATTGATAGCACCGATATCATGGCAACCAATTTTAACGATGCATGCGGTTATTTGAAGGTCGTCCCACAGGATTGAGGATTATTTGAATGAAGCGGATTTTTATTGGTTTTGCATTACTACTAGGTACGATTTGCACGCCGGTCATGGCGCAATCGGTGCTCGACAAGTATATGAAAAAGAACAGCCAGGGTTCTGAGTCTAGCAAGGCCGAAGTCGATCCCGCGATCATCTTCAAGGACGCAGCCGGCTTTTGGCGGCTGGATGATACCCGTTCGACGGGCGGCTTTTGCGCCATAACCTATTTAGCGTATCCGTTTTACGCGGGCTATGTGGGGCCAGTTGTCGGCAACCCGGATTCCTTTATTCTGTTCAGTGGACCGACCATTCCTCCGATCCAGAAAGAGAAGAAGAAAAAGATGACACTGACGACCGCCGATGGGGAGGTTCAGTCCGTAATGGCCTTTCATGCACCCAATGGCCAATCCAAAGACTCCGGTATCATCCTGTTTCGTTTGACGGACATTCATGCTGCGATTTCTGGAATGAGTGACGTTGAAAATTTGAATGTCGTGATGGACAAAAAGAAGGTCTTTGCCATTAAATGGTCGGCAGGACTAAAGGCGCAAAAAGCGATGCAAAACTGCATCGGCGGCACCGCGAAGCAAGGAGGCGTGAAGTGACCATGAAATGGTCGTTGAAGTGCACAAGCGTGGCCGCTGCTGCTGCATTGCTGTTGAGCGTAGCGCCTGCGACCGCAGCCGACTGGATGATCATTGGTGCCGAACCGGATCCCGCACCCCACCGCAGCCTCTACGTCATGCCGGCAGACTATGCTTGGATCATGCAGCGTTTTGCAGACGACTATAATGAAAAAGATATCGATGCCTCCCCAAATCCCATCGCAGCAATAGATGCGAAAACACTCAAGGTTGCGACCGTTTACCAGGTTTTTGAAAATGCAGGCGGTACAAATTTCATAGTATATACTGTTGATTTCAAATGCCGTGAAGGGCTGGTTAACATACGCGAAGCGACAAGTTCCGACCGTGCCGGGAAGGCCGAAACCCGAACAAATTCTGAGTGGATGAAGGTTCCGGCGGACAACTGGCTCGGTAAAGCGGAGATGATTGCCTGTGGCTGGAAAAACTGGCAGGCGGCCTGGCCGCAAGACATCTGGCTGGCGGAAAAGGGCAGCAAAAGAAAAAAGGTTGCAGAACCTTCTGCGAGCCTCAAGTCGATGGGGTTAGAATATCTTGGCAAGTACAACAGGTTTGCGGTGACGGAGGTTATTGACGCCGTCTGGAACAAGCATTGGCCCGATGCTGTACAACCTGCTTATTACGAGGGGACGCCAGAAGAAAAGGCCGCCGCGAAGGCCAGACTTGACGCGATGTACGGTGAAATGAGGACGCTTCTCACCGAGCAGGAAAAATGGAGCAAGATAAGCATAGCTTTGTCCGACAAAGCAGACCGGATCGGCGGAGACGCCGCGAGAGAAATGGGTAGCGTGGGTGGCCAAACTGAACAACAGGTCATCGCCCGCTGGGGCGCGCCTTCGGCGGTCATCGAGAGTTCCGGCGTGCGAACGCTGACCTATTATTTTCAGGATACTCAGTATGGCGTGGGCCAAACGCCTGTCGACATCGTCGGGCCGAATGGCAAGGTTGGCGAGACCACACAAAGCATTTTGACGACCAACTTGCGCCAATGTAGCCGCACATTCCATTTGGAGGAAGGCGGCGCGGTTGAGAAAGCGTATCGCGTCTTTGACTTCGACATCGGCTGCTGAATGCAGACGAAATGTAGCAGCACCCTGCCCATACTCACATGATTTGAGACGTTTGGTGTGTTCCCCGTCAGCACCAATGCCACAAATTTAATGTCGTGGACTTGCCCCGATGACGTCCATCGATTGAGTGTTTAATTCTCAAGTGACCGGCACAAAACCGTTGCAAGTCCAAATGGCATCGATAGCTTCAAAGAGTTGGTGCGGACGGGGGGACTTGAACCCCCAAGGGCAATGCCCGACGGATTTTCTTACCCGCTACGGCTTTCGCCGCCGCCCATAAGGGCGTTTGGAGTCTGGACTATCCCTTCACCGTGCCACGGCAAGCCGTGGTTTAGGTGCTGCCCGTCTAGTCTCTACACCTTCCGTAGTGCTTTCGCGCTGCGGCTTGGCTCGGGATTGCCAGTTGAAAGGTTTCCCCGAATTTGAGCAGTTCTGCATCGTGGGTTTCCCCGCGAGCACTCAAGATTGGTCTAAGTCCGTTGCGTCTACCGATTTCGCCACGTCCGCATTTCCAAAACCGCCTATAGAGGGGCGATCATTTTTAGCCAAGCGGGATAATGGTCAGCTATCACTGCGCGATGATGTTTTTTTCAATGGCTTGGGCGGCGCTTTACGAACATTCACGGCTGCAGCGCCGATAGACGTGCAGTGCACCGTTCATCCGCAGATGGCTTTCTGCCGGCATTGCGAAAACTCCAAAATGTGTAAGACATGTGTCAGTTTTTTGGAAGTCTCGTTCTTGCTCAAGCTATTGATTTTATGCAGTTTTTCCGATTTTTTAAGGTAAGATGCAATTTTAGGTCTGTTGCGTCTACCGGTGCACAGCGAGCACGCAATGCGGATCAGATCAAATTGTAATGCGATTCTCGTACGTTTCCTAAGCGGCTTATTTGTTCAGCCGCTCACGCACTTCTTTGCCGGGTTTGAAATAGGGCACGCTTTTGGCGGGAACATCCACAGCCTCTCCGGTACGCGGGTTGCGGCCTTTGCGCGGTTTGCGCTCACGAGTGGAAAAAGCGCCAAAGCCGCGCAGTTCCACACGGCCGCCATCGGACAATCGCTGGATAATCTGGTTAAAGAACAGATCGACGATGCGTTCGACTTCTTCCGGCGTCAGGCCGGGATTTTCAGCTTCCAGCTTTTTAACCAGCTCAGATCGGATCATCGTACCGCGCCTCCTACTGTCGACAGGATGCTCGATGGGACTCGGCATCTATCTTCATTGAGCGAGAGAGTGACAGATTTTAGGCGGCCATACAACGCAATTATCATAGAATGTAAAATCCAAGCGCTAACAAAAAGGGGGCGTGCCGCATTGGCACACCCCCTGTCTTTTCGCGCCGTCAAAACTGACGGAAAGCGGTATTGGCTTATTTCTTGACACCCTTAAGCGCTTCACCAAGAATGTCGCCCAGCGATGCGCCGGAGTCCGACGAACCATATTGCTCAACAGCCTGTTTTTCCTCGGCAAGCTGCAACGCTTTAATCGAGAAGTTTGGCTTTTTCGAACGGTCAAATCCGGCGACCAATGCGTCGAATTTCTGACCAACTTGGAAGCGATCAGGACGTTGTTCGTCACGGTCGCGGCCAAGGTCGGCACGCTTGATAAAGCCGGTTGCGCCATCATCGCCAGCCTGCACTTCAAGGCCGCCATCGCGAACTTCAAGAACAGTAACGGTAACAGTCGAACCCTTTTTCAGGCCGCCCGCCGCAGCAGCACTTGCGCCGCCACCGGCTGCTGGTGCGCCTTTTTCAAGCTGCTTGATGCCAAGCGAAATGCGTTCTTTTTCTGCATCGATATCAAGGACGATGGCTTTAACCGTTTCGCCTTTGCGGTGCAGGTGAAGCGCGTCTTCGCCCGTGATGCCCCATGCGATATCCGACATATGGACCATGCCATCGACATCGCCATCGAGGCCAATGAACAGACCAAATTCGGTCGCATTCTTGACTTCGCCTTCGACTTGGCTGCCGACTGGGAACTTTTCTGCAAAGCTTTCCCATGGGTTGTTCTGAACTTGTTTCAGACCCAGCGAGATGCGGCGCTTTTCCATATCGATGTCGAGCACGATGACGTCGACTTCTTGGCTCGTCGAAACGATCTTGCCAGGATGGACGTTCTTTTTCGTCCAGGACATTTCCGAAACGTGGACCAAACCTTCGATGCCAGCTTCGAGTTCGATGAACGCGCCATATTCGGTGATGTTGGTGACGGAGCCTTTGAGCTTCGTACCGATAGGATATTTGGCAACCGCTGCATCCCAAGGATCGCTTTCCAGCTGCTTCATGCCAAGGCTGATGCGCTGTGTGTCCTTGTTGATACGAACGATCTGGACCTTAACGGTATCACCAATGTTGATGATTTCGCTTGGGTGGTTGATGCGCTTGTAGCTGATGTCGGTGACATGCAGCAGGCCGTCGATACCGCCAAGGTCAACGAACGCACCGTAATCGGTGATGTTCTTAACCACGCCGTCGATGATCTGACCCTCGACCAAGTTCATGATCAGGCCCGAACGCTGTTCTGCGCGGGTTTCTTCAAGAATTGCACGGCGCGAGACAACGATGTTGCCACGACGACGGTCCATTTTCAGGATGACGAATGGCTGTGCGATATCCATCAACGGTGCAACGTCACGCACGGGGCGGACATCGACTTGGCTGCCGGGCAAAAACGCAACAGCGCCGCCAAGGTCAACGGTGAAGCCGCCTTTGACGCGGCCAAAGATAACGCCTTCAACGCGTTTTTCAGCGGCGAATTCACCTTCAAGCGTATCCCATGCAGCTTCACGGCGTGCGCGGTCGCGCGACAGAACCGATTCACCATTCGTATTTTCAACGCGGTCGACATAGACTTCGACTTCATCGCCTACAGCGAGAGTCGATGGCTGACCCGGCATAGAGAATTCACGAAGCGCAACGCGGCCTTCGGATTTCAAACCCACGTCGATCATGGCATGGTCATTGTCGATTGCGGTAACGGTGCCTTTTACAACGCGGCCTTCAAAGCCACCTTCTGCACCACCAAGTGATTCGTTAAGCAACGCTTCAAAATCGTTGCGGGTAGGGTTTGGCGAACTTGCCATAGGTTAGAGTTTCCTTGCGTACTTTTTGTCCGGCCAATCGGTTGGTTCCGATGGTCTTTGACCAGAGATGCCCTATTGCCCGAATAGCAATAAAGCGTTCGTTTTAAGAGGGTTGCAAACCAATACCGCCGTCACCCTGAACTTGGTTCAGGATCCACTTTTCCGTCTCGACCTTTGGCCTGTTGGCGGAATGGATGCTGAACCAAGTTCAGCATGACGGGAATTTTGACCCGCAGCGCCCCGCCACTCACACCGCGCGAAGGCGAGCCTCCACAGCAGCAATCGCAGCTTGAACGGCTGCGCCTATAGTCAAATCGCCAGTATCTAGCAAGTGCGCGTTTTCTGCGGGTTTCAACGGTGCATCGGCCCGTTCCGTATCGCGTTTGTCACGCGCCCGAATGTCTGAAAGGATGTTTGCGTAATCCACATCGAGCCCGCGCGAGAGCATCTCTTCATACCGCCTATGCGCCCGCACCTCGGCAGAGGCGGTGACAAACAGCTTCACATCGGCATGGGGGGCAATCACGGTTCCAATATCACGGCCATCGAGCACAGCTCCGGCGGCCTGATTGGCAAAATCCACTTGCCGCTGGTTCAGCGCAGCGCGCACATCAGGATGCACCGATACGCGGCTAGCAAGCCCGCCAACCTCTTCATTGCGCAATACCGGATCATCAAGCAGCGCATCAGGAAAGGCGCAACCCGCCAACGCATCCGCCGCCACATCAGCATTGCCGCCGTTCAAAGCCACCTGCTGCCCCACCGCACGGTAGAGCAATCCGGTGTCCAGAAACGGCAACCCATAATGCGCCGCCAGCGCCTTGGAGATCGTGCCTTTGCCAGAGGCTGTGGGGCCATCAACAGCGATGATCATACTCTTCCCCTCTCCAGTGGGACAGGGTTGCACAGACTTGCAAGCTTGCTTGCTAGTCGAAGCTGGGTGAGGGGTTGTGCCCTATCGATGGCACACAACCCCTCACCAACTTCGCCTAATTCGCGCTGCTCATAAGGCTTCATATCCTCTCCCACTGGAGAGGAGAGTTGCGCGTTCAGCCGGAGACCAGTCAAACCGATAACCCCGCCAACATCGCCTCAAATGTCGGAAAGCTAGTCGCAATCGGCGATACATCGTCCACCGTCACACCGTGATAGCAATGCTGCCCCGCCACCGCAAAACTCATCGCGATGCGGTGGTCGAGTGCGCTGGCAACAGTCGCGCCGCCTTCCAAAGGTTCGCCGCCGCTGCCGTCGATGACTAAGCCGTCCTCGCGCTCCTCAACTTTCGCACCAATCGCCGTCAGCCCAGCCGCCATCAACGCCAGCCGGTCACTTTCCTTAACGCGTAGTTCGTCCAGCCCGCTGGTGATGGTCCGCCCCTGCGCCATGCTGGCGGCGACAAAGAACGCCGGAAATTCGTCAATCATGCTCGGCGCGACGTCGGGGGGCACTTCGATGCCGGTCAGCACCGAATGCCGCGCGGTGATGTCTGCTACCGGCTCGCCACCGACCACGCGTTCGTTGGAATAGGTCAAATCCGCGCCCATCGCCTCCAGCATTTTGTAAATGCCGGTGCGCGTCGGGTTCATGCCGACATGGGTGACGGTGACTTCGCTACCCGGTGTAATCAGCGCCGCGACAATCGGGAACGCGGCAGAGGACGGATCGCCGGGGACTTCGATGTGTTGCGGCTTTAACTCTGCCTCTCCGACAAGCCGGATATGGCGGACGCCGTCGGCATCAACCTCGACCGTCAAGTCCGCGCCAAAGCCTGTCAGCATCCGTTCGCTATGGTCGCGGGTCGGGATGGGCTCGATCACTTCGGTGATGCCCGGCGTGTTCAGGCCCGCGAGCAAGATCGCCGATTTCACCTGCGCGCTGGCCACCGGAAGCCGGTAGCTGATCGGCACAGCAGGACAAATGCCGCGCACCATCAATGGCAGTCGGCCGCCCGGCGACGCGGTAAATTCTGCACCGGTCAGTGACAACGGATCAATAACCCGCCCCATCGGCCGTTTCGACAAAGACGCATCGCCAATAAACGTAGCGGTAATCGCATGGCTGGCGACCAATCCCATCAACAGCCGCGCCGAAGTACCGCTATTCCCCATATCCAGCGCGGTTTCGGGTTGCAGCAACGCGCCAACGCCGACGCCATACACAATCCATGTGCCGTCGCCTGTGCGTTCAATCTGCGCGCCCATCGCCCGCATCGCGGCAGCGGTAGCGAGTACATCCTCGCCCTCCAGCAATCCCGTGATCCGGCTTTCGCCCACCGCCAATGCCGATAGCATCAACGAACGGTGCGAAATCGACTTGTCGCCGGGGACGCGGACAGTCCCGCGCAGGGGGCCGGTCGGGGCGAAGGCTCTAGGGTGAGGTAAAGCGCTGTGCATTGCACTGCGCATTGGCCGTGAGGGCCAAAAAAGGGAAGCACTTTTTGCGTGTCTTAAATTGACACTATGTTAGGTTTTAAGGAACAATAAGTATAAATGAAATTACAGGAAAAGTGCAGTATGGATAGATTTGCAACGTTAGCTTTACTTCCGATTGTTGCCTTAGTCGCTTGCGGACAGCCAGCTGATGATCAAGCAACTATTCCGGTTTCAGGGAAGTGGCAGGGAAGCGGCGAGTTGACATCGCTTAGCGTTAACGGGGTATCTATGGATACATCGAATGCCGCACAATTCAACGATATGCTCGCAAATATCCAGCAAGTGAATGAAATCTGCGGCGAGCCCAAGAATATGAGTGAAGCAGAGTTTGCACAGCAGATGGGGGGAAGTGGAAAGTTGACCGACTGCACAATCGACTCAACCCAGACCAACGGCAACCGGATTATCGAAAAAGCCAGCTGCAAAGCGGTCGATATGCCGGGCGTTGACGAACGGGTTATCATAGCCGGGGAGACAGTCTTGAAGCCTGAGAATGTCGTTTCTGACATGGTGATGAGTATGGTCATTCGGAAGCCGAGCGGAGAGGGTGCCGTGATCAAACTTAAAATGCGCAGCAACATGAAACGTATTGGCGATTGCTAAACGCCTCTTCATCAGACTTGTTTTGACAGTATCGCGACATTGTGGCAGTGGCGGCGCCCGATAGCGCGAGTCTGCTGGCCGGACACGCAATTGCATAAATTCTGAAAGGATAAGAGGCCCACCATGGTGAAGGCTGAATGGGGAACAAAGCGCGCTTGCCCGAAATGTGGCACGCGATTCTACGATCTGACCAAGGACGAACCGGTTGAGTGCATTGAATGCGGCAACCAGTGGACACCTGAACCCGTGCTGAAATCGAAACAGCCATTGCCGTTCGAAGAAGCCGAGAAGAAGAAAGACGACGCCGATCTGGCGGACGACGATCTGGATATCGATGTTGACGCTGTGGACGGTGACGTTTCGCCTGACAATGACGTTGACCTTGGCGGTGACGAAGATCTGGGCGTTGCTGGCACCGAAGGCGACGGCAACGACGATCAGTAAGTTTAGGCTGACGCTTAAACGATAATTCCTGCTTGCATATCGGCGCGCCTTGCTTGTAAAGGCGCGCCTTCAAACCACCATAGCCGCTCTACTCTGCGGCACGATGGGGCCTTAGCTCAGCTGGTAGAGCGCTTCGCTGGCAGCGAAGAGGTCAGGGGTTCGACTCCCCTAGGCTCCACCAGCCT
Organism: Sphingorhabdus sp.; assembly: GCA_040079555.1. Taxonomy (GTDB): domain Bacteria; phylum Pseudomonadota; class Alphaproteobacteria; order Sphingomonadales; family Sphingomonadaceae; genus Sphingorhabdus_B. The sequence goes on from JBEBKE010000005.1 coordinate 39,112, forward strand.
ACGCCCCTACGGGGCTTCGGCTGGTAAACCAGCCCTAAGTCCCGTTGGGGCGTAGGCTGCCCGCCGTAGCCGCAGGCGTAGGAGGGCCGGTGAATTGAAACACTGCGTCTACATCATCCAAAGTGAACAACACCCCGACCAGTTCTACACTGGCCTTACCGACAACATCCAATCCCGGCTAACCGACCACAACAGCGGAAAATCATCCCACACCGCGAAATACAAACCCTGGCGTTTAGTCTTCCACTGTTGGTTCGACGACGCCGCCAAAGCCTCGGAATTTGAAAAATACCTCAAATCTGGCTCCGGTCGCGCCTTTGCTTCAAAACGGCTGCGCTAGCCTTTCCGACCAACCTCCCCTAAGGCACCAACATGCATTTCCTCGATCAAGCGAAAATTTATGTGCGTTCGGGCGCTGGTGGCCCCGGTGCTGTCAGCTTTCGCCGTGAAAAATATGTTCAATATGGCGGCCCGGATGGCGGAAATGGCGGCGTTGGTGGCGACATTATTTTTGAAGCGGTTGCCGGCCTAAACACTCTGATCGATTTTCGGTACGCACAGCATTTCAAGGCACCGCGCGGCGGCGGCGGTTCGGGCCGTGATCGTTACGGCGCGGGCGGCGAAGATTTGATCATCAAAGTTCCCGTCGGCACGCAAATACTCGCCGATGATGAAGAGCGCAGCCTGATGCTCGATCTGACGCAAGTTGGCCAACGCGTTACCTTTTTGAAAGGCGGCATGGGCGGCCGCGGCAATGCGAGCTATAAAACCAGCACCAACCGCGCCCCGCGCCAGCATCAGCCCGGCGAAGATGGCACCGAAATGTATGTCTGGTTGCGGCTAAAACTGCTTGCCGATGCTGGCCTGGTCGGCATGCCCAATGCGGGCAAATCGACGTTTATCAACTCGGTGTCGAACACCAAGGCAAAGGTCGGCGCCTACGCCTTTACGACGCTGCGTCCGCAACTTGGCGTGGTCAATCATAAGGGCCGCGAATTTGTTGTCGCCGATATTCCCGGCCTCATCGCTGGCGCTGCCGACGGCGCGGGCGTTGGCGACCGTTTCCTTGGTCATATCGAACGCTGCCGCATATTGATCCATTTGATCGACGCGACGGGCGATGATCCGGTAAAGGCGTGGGAGATTGTTTGCGAAGAACTCGCCGAATATGGCGGCGGTCTGGTCGATAAGCCGCAGATTGTGGCGCTGAATAAGGGCGATTTGCTTGATCCTGAAATCATGGCCGATATTGCGCAGCAGCTGCAGGCCGCAGGGGCACTCGACGTCATCTCGATCTCGGGCGCGACTGGCCAAGGCATCGACAAAGTGCTCGACCGCGTGTTGGAGGCTTTGCCCGCAATGAGCAGTATCGAATCATCCTCCGGCACAAATGAGGAAGGCGAATGGTCGCCCATCTAAGCCCTACATCTTGCCCGCTGCTGGTCGTCAAAGTCGGCTCATCATTGCTGGTGGAGAAAAATGGCGCGGTGCGGCGCGACTGGTTGGCGACATTGGTGGCCGACATCGCGGCGCGGCATAAGGCGGGGCAGAAAATCATCATCGTCAGCTCTGGCGCAATTGCGCTGGGTGCGAAACGTCTTGGTTTTGAAAAGGGCGGGCGCGCCAGTCTTGCCGATGCGCAAGCATCCGCATCTGTCGGGCAAATTTTGCTGTCGGGGCTGTGGGCTGAATTGCTTGGCGCGCAAGGCCTCACGGCGGCACAAATGCTAGTGACGCTCGATGATCTAGAGGATCGCCGCCGTTATTTGAATATCACTGCTACGCTCGACCGGTTGCTGGGTGCAGGTGCGGTTCCTGTTATCAATGAAAATGATAGCGTTGCGACAGAAGAAATCCGCTTTGGCGATAACGATCGGTTGGCAGCGCGGGTTGCGCAAGCGGCAGGTGCCCAGGGTGTGGTTTTGCTCTCCGATGTTGACGGCCTATATGATCGAGACCCTAAAGATGCCGATGCGCAGCTGATCCCCGAAGTCGCAAAAATCGACGGCCGTATCCGCATCATGGTGCAAAGCGGATCGTCATCGGGCATGGGTTCGGGCGGGATGGCATCAAAGCTGGATGCTGCTGATATTGCCACCCGCGCAGGGATTGGGCTGGCGATAGCATCGGGTCTGCGCGATCATCCGCTGGCGGCACTGGACGCAGGCGCACCCTCCACATGGTTCGCACCGCGCGCTGGCGGAAATGCGCGCAAAGGCTGGATTGGCGGACGGCTGTCGGTCAAAGGGCAAATCATCGTCGATGCGGGTGCGGCAAAGGCGTTGCGCAGCGGGGCGAGTTTGCTGCCCGCTGGGGCATCGGGCGTGACCGGAGAGTTCAAACGCGGCGACGTGATTGATATTGTTACGACCGACGGCGAAACTTTGGCGCGCGGCCTGTCGGAATACAACGCCAGCGATGCAGCGCTAATCTGCGGCAAGAAATCGGCAGAGCTCGAAGGCGTATTGGGGGCCGTGCCCCGTCAGGTCCTCGTCCACCGCGACCAGATGGTTATGCTGTGAGCGACGCCGCGAAGGTCGTCGCCCTGACCGGAGGCACCGGCTTTGTCGGCGCCGCAACGCTCGACCGATTGTTGGAAGCAGGCTGGCACGTCCGCGCCCTTACGCGCTGCGAACAGCCAAAGCGTGCAGGCGTGACGTGGGTTAGTGGCGCGCTGGACCGCCCGGACAGCCTCGCCTCGCTGTGCGAAGGCGCAGACGCGGTATTGCACATCGCCGGTGTCGTGAACGCCCCTGACATCGCAGCTTTTGAGACCGGTAACGTCACTGGCACCGCGAATATGCTATCCGCCGCCAAAGCCGCTGGCATCCAACGCTTCGTCCACGTCTCTTCGCTGTCTGCACGCGAACCTTTACTCTCGGCCTATGGCGCCAGCAAAGCCAAGGCGGAAAAGCTTGTCGCCACCAGCCTGCTCGACTGGACTATCATTCGCCCGCCCGGCGTATTCGGCCCGGGCGACAAAGACGTGTTTGAAATGTTCCGCATGGCCAATAAGGGCCTGTGCCTGCTGCCGCCCGCTGGGCTTGGCTCGTGGATTTATGTCGATGATCTGGCGCGGTTGCTCGTGGCGTTGCTGCCGGCGCACGAAGACGCCACGGCGCGCATTTTTGAGGCCGATGACGGCGAACCTGGTGGCTGGACGCATGAAGGCTTTGCCCGCGCGATTGGTTGGGCGTTGGGCAAACGTATCAACACATTCTCCGCCCCGCGACCTTTGCTCTTCTCCGCCGCATGGGCCGACCGGCTAGTTCGCGGCAAAAACGCAAAGCTGACACCAGATCGCGCAGGCTATATGAGCCATCCTGATTGGGTGATCGACCGCAACGCCGCCCCCCCTGCCGCGTTATGGACCCCGCAAACGCCGACCCGCGACGGCCTAAAAACAACCGCGCGCTGGTATAAGGCGAATGGCTGGCTATAAATGCCATTTTGCCGCCGCAATCGGCTGTCACAGGCCAGAATATAAAGATTAAGGACCACGCATGACCGACCGCAATACTATGTTTGAACGCATCGCCGCGCTGATCGAACCGTTCAATAAAAAGGGCACTGAACTGTCCGATGCCACAACCTTTGCAGGCGATCTGGAATGGGACAGTCTGACGGTGATGGATTTTGTTGCCGAGGTTGAAGATGCGTTTGACATTGTCATCACGATGAACATGCAGGCCGAGATTGAAACTGTTGGTCAGTTGGTTGATGCTGTTACTAAACTGACTGATTGATTTTGGCACCGTAGCCCTGAGCCCGTCGAAGGGCGTCTCAAGGCATGTGCAACATCTGGTAAGCGCCCTTCGACAGGCTCAGGGCTACGGTAATGGACTTGAAATTATGACCGACCTTTTCTCAAAATTTGACGCCTTCATTGCACAACGCGAGGCTATACTTTCGACCGGCGTGGCCGACCCTTATAATTTGGTAATGGAAAAGGTGCTCTCTCCGACCGTCGCGATCTGCAACGGGCGTGAGACACTCCTGCTCGGCACCTATAATTATATGGGCATGACCTTTGACGATGATGTTATCGCAGCGGGCAAGCAAGCATTTGACGACTTTGGCGCAGGCACAACCGGTAGCCGCGTATTGAACGGCACATTTGATCCGCACCGCGATGTCGAGGCGGCACTGCGCGAATTTTACGATATGGACCATGCAATGGTCTTTTCGACAGGCTATCAGGCGAACCTTGGCATTATCAGCACCATCGCTGGCAAAGGCGACTACATCATCCTGGATATCGACAGCCATGCCTCGATCTATGACGGCTGCAAAATGGGCGATGCGGAAATCGTCGCATTCCGCCACAATGATATCGAAGCGTTGGAAAAACGCCTGAAGCGCCTTCCCCCCGAAGCGGGCAAGCTGGTGATCCTAGAGGGCGTCTATTCGATGCTCGGCGACGTCGCGCCGCTTAAGGAAATGATCCGCATTTCCAAGGAAGCAGGCGCGATGGTTCTGGTCGATGAAGCGCATAGCATGGGCTTTATCGGCGAAAATGGTCGCGGCGTGGCCGAGGAACAGGGCGTCATCGACGATGTCGATTTCATCATTGGCACGTTCAGCAAATCGGTCGGCACCGTCGGCGGATTTTGCGTATCGAACCATCCCAAGTTCGAAATCCTGCGCCTCGTCTGCCGCCCCTATGTGTTCACCGCCGCTTTGCCGCCCAGCGTGATGGCATCGAGCGCAGCATCGATCCGCAAGCTGATGCACAATGGCAACAAACGCGCGCATCTATGGGAGAACAGTAAGACATTGCATAAGGGCCTGCGCGATCTGGGTTTCCAACTCGGCACCGAAACGCCGCAGTCGGCGATCATCGCGGTCATCATGCCCGATCTGGAACGCGGCGCGATGATGTGGGAGGCGCTGTTGAAGGAAGGCCTTTACGTAAACCTCGCCCGTCCGCCTGCAACCCCCGCTGGCATGACACTACTGCGCTGTTCACTGTGCGCGGAACATAGCGCCGAACAAGTGCAGGATATCCTCGGCCGGTTTGAACGCGCCGGTAAGGCAATCGGGATTATTTGACCCGTTGTCGAAGCCATGACTAGACTTGACCGGCACGATAGACTGTTGGTGATCGGCTTTGCAGCGATCGCTGGCTATGTCGACGCGGTTGGATTTTTGGCAAGCAGCG